>CANFOR010000004.1 GCA_947448675.1 Betaproteobacteria bacterium | reverse complement strand
TTTCGTTCAAGAAGTACCTCATGTGGAAGGACTTGCAGGACCGCACCGAGCAACTCAAGGGTAATCGCGTCGTCAAGCATCTGATTGACAACCCGGGGGAAGCTTTCGCGCGCGAGGACCGAAACGGTGAGTTCGAGAACCTAGACGCCACCCACAAGCCTCAGGACATCCTCACTCCACTTCTGGCTGATTCGTCGCAGCTAAAAGCTATCTGCGCTATCGACGCAGGCAGAGACTTGGTGCTGGAAGGTCCGCCCGGCACAGGCAAGAGCCAGACCATCACCAACCTGATTGCGCACAACCTGGCAAAAGGCAAGACTGTCCTCTTTGTCTCCGAGAAGATGGCTGCGCTGGAAGTGGTCCACCGACGCCTCAACGCAATCGGGCTCGGCCCCTTTTGCCTGGAATTGCACTCATCGAAAGCCAAGAAAGTTGAAGTACTTCAGCAGTTGGGACAAGCGCTTCTAATCAATGGAGAGCGTACGGCCAGTGACTGGTCTCGCGAGGCAGAACGTCTTGGGCAATTGCGCCAGGAGCTGAACGGACTTGTGGAGGCCCTCCACCGCCCGTACCCCAATGGACTCACCACGTTTGACGCCATCGGGACATGCATCCAGTTTTCCGGTAAAAAGCCATCGACCATGCCGTGGCCTGACGCGCTGACCCATTCTCGCGAGGACTTGGATGCATTGCGAGAGACTTCCAGGCGCATTGCAGCCATGGCATCAGACCTCGGTCCGTTGAGCGGTCACCCGCTAGCATCGATTGGAAAGTCAGAGTGGTCCCCCAGTTGGAGCGACGACCTGGGCACTGCGTCCAAGTTATTGGACACAGCGATACAGACTCTTGATGAGAAATCGCACGCAGTAGGCACGTTCCTTAAGTACCCTGCCCAAGGGCTTAGCCTTGAGAGCTACGCCGCCCTGGACCAACTTGCGGACGTGCTACTAGCGGCCCCCAAAGTGCCGGAGGGCTTGGCAAAGCAGGCGCACGATGGCCGGGTTCGGGCGATGGTTCAGACGCTTGCAAAACACGGTGCAACCCGAAACGAGAGATGGGAAGAAGCTGGAGCGGGCTGGGCACCCCAACTTGCAAAGCTCAACGCAACGGAGTTGGCCGCCAAATGGTCACAAGCAAAGCTGGCCTGGTGGCCGAAGTCTCTCCTTGCCAAGCGCGCCTTTTCAGGAAACTTGGTGGCTTTTCGTGCCAACAGCAAACGGCCCACAGACGCCCAGATTGAGCCAATGCTGGATGCGCTGGAAAAAGTAAATGAAGAAGACAAACTTCTTTTGTCCATGCATGCTGAGGCAGAGTCTTTACTTCAAGGCGCTTACAACGGCATCAAGACGGACTGGGACGTGCTCAAGCAGCATGAGCAGTGGGCGCAGAAATTCACCGAGGCCGTCACTCGGGTTGCGGGCACCGACGACCATGCTATCGGCGCGTTGCGTCTCAGCCTTCAAGGGTTGGTCAGTGAGAACCGTGCACTCCTTACGCCCTGCGGGCCTGTCGGCCGTGCGCTCCTGGCCTTCCGCGATGCCTGGCGAGACCTGCGGCTGAAGAAAGACGCCCTTGACGCGTTAGCGCAGCCGACATCACCGCTGTCCGGTCCAGCCGATGCCGACGCAGCGTTGTCTCGGATGCGTGGGATTCTCACGGGCTGGGCTTTGGCAAAACAACAACTTCGCCCATGGTGCCTGTGGCGTAGCGTGCGCGATAAGGCAATGGCCCAGGGCCTGCAGGGCTTGGTTACGAGCCTCGAAGGCGGTGCGGTCGAGCTGCGCGATGTAGAAGCCCACTTTGACCACAGCTATTCCAATTGGTGGCTTAAGAAAATCATCGATATTGACCCTATCCTGCGGGGGTTCTCCAGCACCGACCACGAACGCAAGATTAGGGAGTTTCGACAGGCCGACGAGAAGTTTCAAAAGCTCACCGAAAAGTACATTGCCGCCACACTGTCAGGGCGGATTCCAACAGCCACAGGGGCCATGGTTGGTGCGGACAGTGAGCTTGGGCGGCTACGCCGCGAGCTGCAGAAGCAGCGCAAGCACATGCCTGTGCGTCAATTGGTTCAAGGCTTGCCCACTTTGCTGCCGAAACTCAAGCCCTGCTTGTTGATGTCTCCCCTCTCAGTAGCGCAGTACCTAGACGCTGGCTATGCGCCGTTTGACCTCGTTGTGTTTGACGAAGCCTCACAAATCCCAGTGTGGGACGCGGTAGGGGCCATCGCCCGCGGCAAACAATTGGTCGTCGTGGGGGATCCCAAACAGTTACCTCCTACAAACTTCTTCGCCAAGTCGACAGACACCGAAGGCGGGGGTGACGAACAAGTCGAAGACCTAGAAAGCATTCTGGACGAATGCCTGGGCGCCGGCATGAACCGACTCAGCTTGCAGTGGCACTACCGCAGTCGCCATGAAAGCCTGATTACTTTCAGCAACGTCAATTACTACGACTCGCGATTGGTCACATTCCCGTCGCCAGTCACTGACGATATTGCGGTTCGCTTCGAGCGGATACACGGCGTTTACGACCGTGGCGCCACGCGGACCAACCGATTGGAAGCTGAGGCTGTCGTCAAAGGTATTGAAAAACACTACCTGACTCCTGCCAAGCCAGGTCTCACCATAGGTGTTGTCACGTTCAATCAGCCGCAGCAGGCGCTCATTGAAACCCTTCTCGATGCCAGACGTAGGGCCAACCAAGAGCTCGACCGCGCCATTGCTGCTCGGTCCCAGGAACCGCTGTTCATCAAGAATCTTGAGAACGTTCAAGGTGACGAGCGCGATGTCATCTTCTTCTCAATAACTTTCGGCCCTGATTCCGCAGGGAAGACGACCATGAACTTTGGCCCGCTCAATGGCGAGGGTGGTCACAGGCGCTTGAACGTTGCCATCTCCAGAGCTCGGGAGGCCGTGGTGATTTACAGCTCCCTGATGCCAGAACAAATCGAACTCTCAAGAGTGCGAGCGGCTGGCGTTCGGGACCTGAAGCATTACCTCGAGTTCGCGATTAAGGGTCCCCGAGCACTTGCTGAGCAAAGCATGCCAACGGGAATGGAGCCGGATAGCCCCTTTGAAACTGCAGTGATTCGGATACTACGAAACCACAACTGGGAGGTCCACCCGCAAGTAGGCTGTTCTGGCTACCGAATCGATATTGGTGTCGTGGACCCGCGCGCACCAGGCCGCTACCTAGTGGGTATCGAGTGCGACGGCCGTACCTACCACTCAGGGGCAACCGCCCGTGACCGCGACAGGTTACGCCAACACATTCTGGAAGGCCTGGGCTGGAAAATCCACCGTATCTGGTCCACGGATTGGTGGTTAAACCCCGAGGGCGAAGTCACCAAAATCATGGCTCGCCTGCAGGCGCTGCTTGCGGATGTCGAGCAGCCTGAAAGCGAACCCGTGGTTGAGCCCACAGAGACCGTCCTTGCGGAACCCGTAGCTGCGGCCCCCGCAGGAACTTTTGATTTCCAAGAAGAAGCGCTGCCGGACGTGGGCACCACTACGATTCGAATTTACAAGCCTGTCGTACTGGACTCCAACAATCCGGACAAGTTCTATGAACACAAGGTGGACTGGCAGCTGACCGAGCAAATGGCCACAGTAATTGATGGCGAAGGGCCGATATCCGAGGCTGTTTTGTTCCGGAAAGTGGCGCGCGCGTGGGGGTTGGAACGCACGGGTTCGAAAATCGTTGAACGGCTTCGGGCCCTAGTGCCGCAGTCGGCAAGCAAGACCCAAGAAGGGCCCCATACGTTCTATTGGCCAAAATCTATCGAACATGCGTCTCTGTCGTACTACAGAATCGCAGATGGAACTGCCGAATCGAAGCGGCACATTGACGACCTTTGCGTTGAGGAGATTTCAGCCCTTGTAATGCAGGTGCTGCATCAAACTGGCAGTGAGCCTCGTCAGGACGTTGCCCGCTCGGTTTGTCGGCTCATTGGCATGGCCCGTACTACGGTAGATGCTCGTGTATTGTTGGCAATCGACAACCTCAAAGGGATGACAAAAGTTGCAGAGGTAGATGGTTACCTACGAATAACGATGCAGCTACTAAAACAATAGCAATGCGTCGTCATTAAATCCCCCGCGCCCGGTCTTCCTTGAACTGTTTCACAAACGCGCCAAACCTGCCCGCATCCAGTGCCTCGCGCACTTCACGCATCAGGTTCAGGTAGTAGTGCAGGTTGTGGATGGTGGCCAGCATGGGGCCGAGCATTTCGCCGCAGCGGTCCAGGTGGTGCAGGTAGGCGCGGCTGAAAGCGCCGTGGCCAGCGCTTGCCACGCCATTGCCAGAGCCCGTGCAGGCGTAGCAGGTGCAGGTCTCGTCGATGGGTCGGGCGTCGGTTTTGTGGCGCGCGTTGCGGATTTTCAAGTCGCCAAAGCGGGTGAACATGTGGCCGTTGCGGGCGTTGCGCGTGGGCATGACGCAGTCAAACATGTCTACGCCTGCGGCCACCCCGTCTACCAGGTCTTCAGGCGTGCCCACGCCCATCAGGTAGCGCGGTTTGTGTGCAGGCAAGCGGTGTGGGGTGTGGGCCATGATGCGTAGCATCTCGCCTTTGGGTTCGCCCACGCTCACGCCACCCACCGCATAGCCAGGGAAGTCCATCGCCACCAGCTGGTCGAGCGATTCCTGGCGCAGATTTTCAAACATGCCGCCTTGGACGATGCCAAACAGCGCATTGGGGTTCTCTAGGTGCGCAAACTCGGTTTTGCAGCGCGCGGCCCAGCGCAGGCTCAGCTCCATCGAGCTGCGCGCCTCTGCCTCGGTGGTGATGTGGCCTTTGACGTCATAGGGCGTGCATTCGTCAAACTGCATGGCGATGTCGCTGTTCAGTGCGGTCTGAATCTGCATGCTGATCTCGGGCGTCAAAAACAGCTTGTCGCCGTTGACGGGGGAGGCGAAGCGCACGCCTTCCTCGCTGATCTTGCGCATCTCGCCCAGGCTCCAGACCTGAAAGCCACCGCTGTCGGTCAAGATGGGTTTGCGCCAGCGCTCAAAGCCGTGCAGGCCGCCAAACTGCGCCAGCACGTCCAGGCCAGGGCGCATCCAAAGGTGGAAGGTGTTGCCCAAAATGATTTGCGCGCCCATTTCTTCTAGGCTACGTGGCATCACGCCCTTGACGGTGCCGTAAGTGCCCACTGGCATGAAGATGGGCGTCTGTACTACACCATGGTTCAGCGTCAAGCGACCGCGCCGAGCGTGGCTGCCCAGATAGCTGCCTGCGTCGGAGTGTGTGGCCGGGTCGGTTTGGAGGACTTCAAATTGGAGCATGGGCTTATTGTATTCTTTACTTTAATGCAGTATGCTTTACTTTATTGAATTTCGAAGGAAAAGGCAACATGATTGCAGAAGCCACTGTTTCCAGCAAAGGGCAGGTGACCCTGCCCGCCGCCATGCGCGCCAAGCTCGGGCTCACGCCGGGTTCGCGCATCCGCTTTGAGTTGCGCGAGCGAGACTTGTTGGTGCGGCCCGACCTGCCCATGAGCGCCTATTACGGCATGCTCAAAGGCTACGACCTAGGCGACATCGAACCCCCGAAAGAAAAAGACCGGGATTTTGAATGAACGTAGTCGATTCATCGGGGTGGATAGAGTTTTTTCAAGCAGGGGCGAACGGGCCTATTTTCAAGCCGGTCATCGAAGATCGCGCCCACTTGCTGGTGCCCACCATCTCTTTGTTTGAGGTACACCGCGTACTCAGCCGCAAGCTGCCCTCGGAGCTGGTCACTGCCTGCCTCGACGCGATGCGCCTGGGCACCGTGCTCGACCTGAGCGAGCGCCGCGCCATTGTTGCCGCTGAAACCGCCGCCCGCCATAAGCTGGCCCTGGCCGATGCGGCCATGTACAGCATGGCCCTAGAGCACGGTGCCAGCCTGTGGACGCAAGACGCCGGCTACCAAGGCCTGCCCAGCGTGCGTTACTTTGCCAAGGCCTAAGAATTTTTTGGAGTCTCCATGCCTTCGTTCGCCCGTATCGTTCTAGGTTTCATACTTGCAGTGGGGGGTGTGTGCGCGCTGGCGCAAAGCAATGCGCCGATGCAAATCATCGTGCCTGTAGCCGCGGGTGGTGGCACCGATTTGCTGGCCCGCACCCTGGGGCAAAAGCTCGCGGAGGCGCTGGGACAAACCGTTTTGGTCGAAAACAAATTGGGCGCGGGCGGCAACATTGGTGTGGAGTTTGTCACCAAGGCCAAGCCCGATGGTCGTACGCTCTTGGTCTCGCCCGCCACCATTGCGACCAATGTAGCGGTCTACCGCAAGCTGCCCTACGATCTGCTAAAAGATCTGCAAGCCGTCAGCCTGATTGCGCAAACCGGCTCGGTATTGGTGGTGCACCCCAGCGTCAAAGCCAATACCCTGGCTGAATTTGTGCAGCTCGCCAAAAGCAAAAATGGCGATCTCCACTACGGCTCTGCGGGCCTGGGCAGCCCGCAGCATTTGCACGCTGAATTTTTTAACCAGCTGGCCTCCATCAAGTCCAACCACATACCCTACAAAGGCCAATCCCAGGCCATGACCGACCTGGTGGGTGGCCAGCTGAGTTACATGTTCAGCCCCATCCAAAACGCGCTGCCCTATATCCAGCAAGGCCGCATTCGGGCCATCGCCGTGGCGGCGCCCGTGCGCAACCCGGCGCTGCCCAATGTTCCCAGCTTTTTAGAAGCGGGCTACCAAGGCGTGGACCTGTCCAATTGGTTTGCCCTGTATGCGCCTGCGGGAACGCCGCCCGCTACGGTTAAGAAGCTCAGCAATGCCGTGGCAAAAATAGGGCGCACGCCTGAAATGCAAGAGCGCTTTGACAAGCTGGGCTTTCAGCCCTTCTTCACCACACCCGAAGCGGCAACCGACTTCATGCGTGCCGAGCTGGTGCGCTGGGCGCGCGTGGCCGCCTATGCGGGCATCAAGGCCGAATAGTCAGGCCTTGGCCAGCAGCATGGCATCGCCATAGCTAAAAAACCGGTACTGGTTTTCCACGGCGTGGGCATACAGCCCCATGGTGTGCGCATGCCCCGCAAAGGCCGACACCAGCATCATCAAGGTGCTTTTGGGCAGGTGAAAATTGGTGAGCAGCAGGTCCACCATGGCAAAGCGAAAACCCGGCGTGATGAATATTTGCGTGTCGCCGCTCAGCGCGGCTTGTGCGGTATGCCCAGCCGCCACGCGCTGGGCATACGACTCCAGCGTGCGCACCGTGGTCGTGCCCACCGCCACCACACGGCCACCGCGCGCACGGCAGGCCGCTATGGCCGCAATGGTTTCGGGTGGTATGGCATACCACTCGCTGTGCATGTGGTGCTCAGCAATGTTTTCGGTCTTCACGGGTTGGAAGGTGCCTGCGCCCACATGCAGGGTGACGCTGGCGCGCTGCACGCCCGCTGCGCCGAGTGCGCTGAGCAGCGCGTCGTCAAAATGCAAGGCGGCTGTGGGTGCCGCCACTGCGCCGGGCACTGCCGCAAACACGGTTTGGTAGCGCTCTTGGTCTTGCGCTTCGTCCGTGTGGGTAATGTAGGGCGGCAGGGGCACATGGCCGTGGCGTTCGAGCAGGGTCAGCGGGTCGTCGCCCGCGTTGTTGCTCAGCACAAAGCGGAACATGGCGGCGGGCTCTTCGCCTGCGCGCTCGGGCCAACGCCCCAGCAAGGTGGCGCGCAGGCCCTCGCGCGCGCCCGTCAGGCCACCCAAGACCAGGCTGGTGCCCACTTCCGGTTTTTTGCTCACCCGCATGTGCGCCGCCACTTGGTTACCGCCCAGCACGCGCTCCACCAACAGCTCGACCTTGCCGCCCGTGGGCTTCTCGCCAAACAAGCGCGCCTTGATGACCTTGGTGTTGTTGAACACCAGCAGGTCGCCCGCGCGCAGCAGGCTCGGCAGTTGGTGAAAGATACGGTCTACCATAGCGCCGCCGCGCCCGTCGAGCAAACGCGAGCCGCTGCGCTCGGGCGCAGGGTGTTGCGCAATCAGCTCGGGGGGCAGGGCGAAGTCAAAGTCGCTCAAAGAAAAAGTGCGCATGCGGCTTGAGGGCTGAACAAGCCCGTTCCAAGGTGGTACAAGGCACAATTGTCCCATGCCTGTGCCCAAGCCCTCTGCCGCAGCCCGCGCCGCACTATCGGCTGCAACACCTGCTGCCCCAACCGCCGCTCCACCCGCCGCAACACCGAGCGCGGCGCTCAGCGCGCCCCAAAAGGCCCTGCGCAAAATGGGCTTGCTACGCCCCATCGACCTGGCCCTGCACCTGCCCCTGCGCTACGAAGACGAAACCCGCATCACCCGCTTGGCCGACGCACGCGACGGTGACACCGTGCAGATCGAAGCCGTCGTCACCGCCTGCGAGGTGACCTACCGCCCGCGCCGCCAACTGCTGGTCACGGTGGACGACGGCTCCGACACCTGCTTGCTGCGCTTTTTTAGCTTCTACCCCTCGCAGCAAAAAGCTTTGGCCGTGGGCAACCGCGTGCGCGTGCGCGGTGAAGTCAAGGGCGGCTTTGTGGCCCGCAGCATGATGCACCCCGCCTGCAAAGCAGCCGGTGGCGAGCTGCCGCAAGCGCTGACGCCGGTGTATTCCACAGTAGCCGGTTTGCCGCAAAATTATTTGCGCCGCGCCGTGCTCGCGGGCTTGGCCCAAGCCGACCTGAGCGACACCTTGGAGCCCTTATTTGCAAGCCAAAATGGCCCGAAAGGCGCATGGAATATGCGTAAGGCGCTATCATTTTTGCATCACCCCACGCCCGACGTGCAGCTGGCCACCTTGCAAGACCAAAGCCACCCGGCCTGGCAACGGCTGAAACGCGAGGAGCTGTTGGCGCAGCAAATCTCGCAACTGCAGTCCAAGCGCGAGCGTGAGTTGCTGCGAGCGCCCGCGCTCGCTTCAAACCTTTCGCCCGCGCTCGCTGCAAGCTCTTCGTCAGCGCTTGCAGCGGCTGGCCATGGCGCAAGCCTGCACGCGCAACTCCTCGCCGCGCTGCCCTTTCAGCTCACCGCTGCCCAGCAACGCGTTTGCCAAGAAATCGCCCACGACCTCGCACGCGGCGTGCCCATGCACCGCTTGCTGCAAGGCGACGTGGGCTCTGGCAAAACCGTGGTCGCGGCCTTGGCTGCGGCGCGCTGCATCGACGCGGGCTACCAGTGCGCGCTGATGGCACCCACCGAAATTTTGGCCGCACAGCACTTTCACAAACTCATTGGCTGGCTAGAGCCGCTGGGCGTGCAAGTGGCCTGGCTCACTGGCAGCCAAAAAACCCAAGAGCGTCGCAGCATGCTCGCCGCTGTGGCCAGTGGCGCAGCGGCCCTGGTGGTGGGCACGCACGCCATCATCCAAGACAAGGTGGAGTTCTACCAACTGGCGCTGGCCATCATCGACGAGCAGCACCGCTTCGGCGTGCAGCAGCGCCTGGCCCTGCGCGACAAGATGAACAGCGATGGCAAAACGCTGGAGCCAGCCCCGGGGCAGCGCGGAGCCGACTCTGCCGGGCCGCAGCCTGCTGCCCCGGGGGTAGAGCCGCACCTTCTCATGATGACGGCCACACCCATTCCGCGCACTCTGGCCATGAGCTATTACGCCGACCTCAGCGTCTCGACCATTGACGAGCTGCCGCCGGGGCGCACGCCCATCATCACCAAGCTGGTGGCCGAGGCGCGGCGTGACGAAGTGCTCACGCGCGTGGCGGGCCAGCTGGCGCAGGGGCGCCAGGTCTACTGGGTTTGCCCGCTCATCGAAGAGAGCGAAGCGCTCGACCTGCGCAACGCCACGCAAACCCACGCCGAGCTGAGCGCCGCCTTGCCCCACAGCATGGTCGGCCTGCTGCACTCGCGCATGCCCCAGGCCGAGAAGCGCGCGGTGATGGAGCTCTTCACCCAGGGCGCAATGGGCGTGCTGGTCAGCACCACGGTGATCGAGGTCGGCGTTGACGTGCCCAATGCCAGCCTGATGGTGATCGAGCACGCCGAGCGTTTTGGCCTGAGTCAGCTACACCAGTTGCGTGGCCGGGTGGGCCGTGGCGCAGCGGCCTCGGCCTGCGTGCTCTTGTATTCGACGGGCGACGCAGCGCGCCTGGGTGAGCTGGCACGGGCGCGCCTCAAGGCTATGGCCGAGACTGCTGACGGTTTTGAGATCGCCCGGCGCGACCTTGAGATTCGGGGTCCGGGCGAATTTTTAGGGGCGCGCCAGTCGGGCGCGGCCCTGCTGCGCTTTGCCGACTTGGCCATCGATATCGAACTGCTCGAATGGGCCCGCGCCGCCGCGCCACGGCTGCTTGACCAGCACCCTGCTTTGGCGCAGCAACATGTAGAGCGCTGGTTGGGCGGCAAGGCCCAATTCCTCAAGGCTTGAAGAAGGCCTAAACTGTCGCATTACCATGACCCTTACCGAACTCAAATACATCGTCGCCGTGGCCCGCGAAAAGCACTTTGGCAAGGCCGCCGAGGCTTGCTTTGTCTCGCAGCCCACGCTCAGCGTGGCCATTAAAAAGCTGGAAGACGAGCTAGAGGTCAAGCTCTTTGAGCGCAGCGCGAATGAGGTAAGCGTTACCCCGCTGGGGGAAGACATCGTGCGCCAAGCACAAAGCGTGCTCGAACAAGCGGCCCACATTAAAGACATCGCCCGGCGCGGCAAAGACCCATTGGCCGGGCCGCTGCGCCTGGGGTTGATCTACACCATTGGCCCGTATTTGCTGCCCGACTTGGTGCGCCAATGCATCGACAAGTCGCCGCAAATGCCGCTTATGTTGCAAGAGAACTTTACCGTCAAGCTGCTGGAGATGCTGCGCACCGGCGAGATCGACTGCGCCATCATGGCCGAGCCCTTCCCCGACACTGGCTTGGCCGTGGCCCCGCTGTACGACGAGCCCTTCATGGCCGCCGTGCCCAGCAGCCACCCGCTGGCCGCGCGCGCCAGCGTAAGCGCTGCAGAGTTGAAGGCTGAGACCATGCTGCTCCTGGGCACCGGCCACTGCTTTCGCGACCACGTGCTTGAGGTTTGCCCCGAGTATGCCCGCTTTTCCAGCAATGCTGAAGGCATCCGCAAAAGCTTTGAAGGCTCCTCGTTAGAGACCATCAAACACATGGTGGCTGCAGGCATGGGCGTAACCCTGGTGCCGCGCCTTTCGGTACCCAAAAACGCGCTGCGCGCGCAAAACGCCAAGGCTACAACCCCCCCCGGACCGCTCAGCCACGACGACGAAAGCTATGTGAGGTATTTGGCCATTGCCGACGAAGAAGGTAGTGAGCCCCCGACCCGCCGCGTGGTGCTGGCCTGGCGCCGCAGCTTCACCCGTTATGAAGCCATCGCCGCGCTGCGCAACGCGATTTATGCGTGTGAGCTGCCGGGTGTGAGGCGGCTATCGTGAGCGGATCTGTTAGATTGATTGAATTATTATTTCAATCATGAGCGTCAATCCAAAGAATAAGCTGACGAAAGTCTCTCCAACCTCTATCCCCAAAGTGGTAACTTTGGACATGGTGGCCAAAGAGGCGGGCGTATCGTCTGCAACGGTATCGCGGATTCTTAATGGCACAGCTGTTGTGAGCCTTGTCCGCAAGAAGGCCGTGGACGATGCAATCGAGAAGCTAGGTTTTGTTCCTAATTTGGTTGCCAGAGGCTTGGCCGGGGGGCGTACCTATAGCATTGGCGTGGTAACGCAGAGCCTAGACAGCCCTTTTTATGGCTCCACCCTAAGAGGCATTGAAGAAAAGTTATTGCCCTTTGGCTATTGCCCCTTGTTTGTGAGCGGGCAATGGGATGCCGAAGTTGAAACCCGGTGCATAGACGCTTTGCGCGCACGCCGCGTCGACGGCATCATCGTATTAACAGGGCGCATGACGGACAAGGCGTTAAAGAGCTATGCCAAATCGTTGCCAATCGTCGTGACAGGGCGAGCGCTGACGGCACCCGGCCTGGTCGCTTTAAACCACGACAATGTGGAGGGTGCACGCATGGCGACCCAGCAACTAATTGATTTGGGGCACCGCCAAATTGCCTTCATCAGTGGCGACCCTCAACACCCAGATGCCATTGAGCGCTTATTAGGTTACCGCAAAGCTTTGGAGGCGTCCCGTATCGCGTTTGACCCTGCATTGTTGGCAGAAGGTGGGTTCTTTGAAGCCAGCGGATTGCAGGCCGTGCTGGAGCTGATTGCCTCGCGTAAGCGTTTCACTGCGATTTTTGCCGCCAACGACCAAATGGCTGTGGGGGCCGCGCTTGGCTTGAGTCGACACTCCTTGCGTGTGCCGGAAGACGTGTCTTTGATCGGGTATGACGACTTGGCCTCGTCAATGTATGCCAATCCACCTTTAAGTAGCGTGAGCCAGTCAGCATATGAACTTGGCCAAATTGCAGCCGATGTGCTTTTGCAGATGTTGGCAGGAACCCAGCCCGTTTTTGAGTTGCCACCCCCTCGCTTAATTCTGCGCGAATCCTGCCGACGCCACGTGAATTAACTGCTTTGCTTTGGGGTATACCCTGCAAGCACCGTGATAGACGCGCACATTATAATGAAAGCGCTTTCATATCTATATGAACCAAAGAAATAATCCTATGCCCCATGCCTGCACCTTTGCCAGCAAGCTGACGCTGTCAGGCCTGATCGCGATTGCTCTAACGTCCAGTGCACTGGCCCAGCAAAGCTTAATTGTGGCGGCGTATCCGGCAGTTGATGAAATAGTTAAATCCGTTATCCCGGCCTGGAAGAAAAAGCATCCAAACGTGGAGATCAAGGTGACGAGCCGCGCCTTTGCAGACCACCATACTGCAATGACGACATCGCTTTCCACGTCATCTAATTTGCCCGATGTGATGGTGGTCGAGTACGGTTATGTCGCGCGTTTTGCAGAGGGCGGGGGCTTAGAAGACCTTGGCGTTGCGCCATACAGCATCAAACTGCAGCAGGCGCACTTTGTGCCTTACGCGTTCAGGCAGGGCACAACCAATGCCGGCAACGTGGTGGCAGTGCCGTCAGATATTGGCCCTGGAACTTTACTTTACCGCGCAGATTTGCTGAAGCGGGCACAAGTTAACGAGCGCGAATTAACCCAATCTTGGGACTCGTTTGTTAATTCGGGCGTGAAGATCAAAGCGGCAACCGGTGCCTATCTGGTGGCCCATGCGCGTGACGTGAAAGATATTGTGATCCGCTCGAACATCAAGACGGGTGAGGGCTTGTATATCGACAACAAGGGTAAGGTGTTGGTGGATTCGCCGCGTTTCGTAAGGGCCTTTGAATTGGCTAAAAAAGTACGCGAACAAAAATTAGATGGAAAAATAAACGCGTGGTCGAATGAATGGACCGAAGGATTCAGGCGCGGAACGATTGCTACGCAATTGTCGGGTGCGTGGCTGGCAGGGCATTTGAGCAACTGGTTGGCACCCAAGACCAAGGGCTTGTGGCGCGCGGCGCAATTGCCAGACTCGGCGTATGGTTCATGGGGCGGGAGTTTTTATACCATTCCTAAAGCCGGAAAAAACAAAGCATTGGCCTGGGAGTTCGTACAAATGATGACCCTGAATCCAGAAATACAGCTGAGCGCATTTAAATCGCAAGACGCATTTCCAGCCCTTGTAGATGTGCATAAAGATGCATTCTTTGACCGGCCGATTGAATTTCTAGGGGACCAAAAGGCGCGGTTATTGTGGCGTGAAGCGAGCACGAAGATCAATGCAGTAGAAGTGCACAAGTTGGACCCCATCGCTGATGAAATCATCAATACCGAAATGGACAAGGTCTTAGACCAGGGTAAAGATATTAAAACGGCACTCGCAGATGCAAAACGCTTGCTAGAGCGTCGCATCGCAAGGTAAGAATACCGCATGGCAAAAGCAAATGCTCAAGGTCGTGCCTGGCGTATGCCAGCGAGGTACATGCCCTATGTCTTGCTGTGTCCATTCCTAATTCTGTTCATCGTATTTGGCGTGTTTCCATTGGGATTTTCGCTGTACCTGTCCTTTCACAGCTGGGAGCCAACGGCAGGCCTGTCCACCATGCGCTTCGTGGGCTTGGGCAATTTCATTTTTGCATTAACGGATGAGTGGTTTTGGAAATCGCTGCGCAACACGATATGGCTGGCACTGATCTCTGGTGTGCCGCAGCATCTGATTGCAATTCCATTGGCCTACTTTATTCATCGCTCGATTCAAAACGGACGCAATACAGTGGTGGGGTTCTATTTCTTGCCTTACATTACTTCAACCGTAGCAATTGCCATGATGTTTGGAACGCTGTTCTCAACAGATTACGGTTTGATAAATATTGCGATTCGCTTCATTTCGGAAGTGCCTCTACTGGGCGCATTCTTCCCGGCGGAGCCAATTGACTGGTTGAACCGTGCTGAGAACGTTAAACCAGCAGTTGCTATCGTGGTGTTCTGGCGCTATGTTGGCTTTAATGCTGTTCTGTATTTGGCGGCACTGCAGACGATTCCACACGACATCTACGAGGCCGCTACCATGGACGGCGCCGGCAGTGTGCAGAAATTTTTCTACATCACACTACCAAGTCTCAAGCCAATGATTTATTTTGGCGTTACGCTCAGTATTGTGGGTGGCATCCAACTCTTTGAAGAGCCCTTTATTTTGACAGGAGGGCGCGGAGGCACCGACCAAGCGGGCATGACCACCGCAATGTATATGTACCGTACGGCCTTTGAGTTTAACGACTTTGGCGGCGCAAGCGCACTGTCATGGTGTTTGTTTGTGGTCGTGGCTGTACTGACATGGCTTACCAATCGTGCTTTTAAGCCGCGTGATAGTTCACACTAAGCCTACTATGAACCCCCACCAATTAGCGACACGCACAGCCTACCTGCTGGTGGCCGTCGGGGCACTCGTAATGTTTACGCCGTTTTACTTTATGTTTGTGTTTGCCACACACACGCGCAGTGAAATATTTAGTTTGCCCCCGCCTTTGTTTTTTGGAGACAGTTTTCTCGTAAACCTGAACATTTTGACGGAAAAAATTCCGTTTTGGCGTAGCTTGGCTTGGAGTATTTACGTAGCACTGGCTTCAACCGCTCTAACTTTGCTGTTTTGCTCGATGGGCGGTTATGCGTTTGCCATGTTTGAATTTCATTTCAAGCAGCCACTCTACCTACTAGTTATGGGTACCATGCTCTTGCCATCGTTCCTGGGCATGATCCCCACTTTTATGATCATGGACGCACTGGGCTGGATAGACCAACCCCGTGCTTTGTACATACCAGGGGCGGCCAGTGCATTTGGTATTTTTATGATGCGCCAATTCATAGCATCGTCAATACCCAAAGACTTGATAGAAGCGGCTCGAATGGATGGTTGCGGTGAATGGGGAATTTACTGGCGCATCGTAATGCCATTGCTAATGCCGGCATTGGGAACATTGGGGCTGGTTACCTTCATAGCGTCATGGAACAATTTTATTGGTCCACTGATCGTGATGCGCTCACCAGAAATGTACACCTTGCCGCTGGCTTTGCGCAGCATGCAGAGCCCTGTAAATACCGAATGGGGAGCCGTGATGGTGGGTTCCGCTATCGCTACTTTGCCGCTATTGGTATTGTTTACGATTTGTTCGCGTAGATTGATTGATGGCCTGACCGCCGGAGCCGTGAAGTGATATGAAAAACAGCAGTAATATAAAAATAAACCCGATTTTTCCAGATACATTTATTTGGGGAGTTGCTACCAGCGCTTTCCAAATAGAGGGCGCGACATCCACCGATGGCCGTGGATCTTCAATTTGGGATGATTTTTGCAAAACCCCTGGTGCCATTGTTGATGGCAGCGACGGAGAGATTGCTTGCGACCACTACAACCGCTTGCAAGATGATTTGGATTTGATCAAGGGTTTGGGCGTTAATGCTTATCGCTTCTCTGTGTCTTGGCCTCGTGTTCGGCCTGGTGGAAGCGGCCCGTGGAATGAAAAAGGTTTGGACTTCTACGAACGCTTAATAGACGGTTTGCTGAAGCGTGGAATAAAACCCTATTTGACCTTGAACCACTGGGATCTGCCAAGCGAACTCCAAGTCAGTGGGGGCTGGGCGCAACGCGACACCGTCGAGCGCTTTGTGGAGTACGCCGTGGGCATCGACAAAAGATTCGGCGCGCGCGTAGCCAGTATCACGACGCACAATGAGCCTTGGGTCATGGCCACTCTGGGCTATGAGCAAGGCGTGTTTGCACCCGGAGTAAAAAGCCGAGCCGATGCAGTTCAGGCCTCGCACCACCTGTTGCTGAGCCACGGCCTGGCTCTGCAGGCCATAAGGGCGCAGGGTAGTAAGACGCGACTAGGCATTGTGCTGAATCTTTCCCCCATGCACAGCGCAACAGATTCTGAGCAAGACTGTGCCCAAACTGTGTTGGAAGACGGCAAGCTGGTCCGCTGGTATATGGACCCCTTGTTCAAGGGGTGTTACCCATCAGATGTTCTTGAACATTTAGGTGTTGATGCACCTCGCATCCAAGCCGGAGACATGGCCGCCATTGCAACGCCAATGGATTTCATGGGTGTTAATTATTATTCACGCTCCGTAATCAGTGCAGCGGGTGCGTGGGAGAACAAGCAAAGTGGTCTGCCCCTGACCGAGATGGGTTGGGAGGTGTACCCAGAGGGTTTGACGGAATTGCTGGTGCGGCTACACACCGATTACCGCGTGCCGCCGATGTACGTCACTGAAAACGGCGGAGCTTTCAACGATACCGTGCAAGATGGGCGTGTTCATGATGTAGACCGGCTAGAGTACGTTGCGCGCCACATCGAGGCCGTAGCCCAGGCTATGCGCCGTGGGGTACGCATGGAGGGCTATATGGTCTGGAGCTTGTTAGACAACTTTGAATGGGCGTCTGGGTATGCCAAACGCTTTGGCATTGTGCATGTGGACTTTCAGACGCAAAAGCGCACGCTCAAAGACAGCGCAATATGGTATGCAGACATGTTGAGTGCGGCAAAAAAGGCGTACTCAAAAGACCTGGCGTCTTGCGAAATCGCGTGACTCCGACCTACTAACAAGTTCAGAAGGAGTGCCGCGATGGGACAAGTGACTGTTAAAGGTTTATGTAAAAGTTTTGGCGTGGTAGATGTCATCCGCGGCATTGACCTGGAGGTGAATGATGGCGAATTTATGGTTTTCGTCGGTCCATCGGGTTGCGGAAAATCCACCACTCTGCGCATGATCGCCGGGCTGGAGACGATCACTTCAGGCGAGCTCTTGATTGATGGCCAACGCGCCAATGAGCTGCATCCGGCGGATCGCGGTGCCGCCATGGTGTTTCAGAGTTATGCCTTGTACCCGCACATGACCGTTGCAGAGAATATGGGTTTTGCGCTCAAGATGGCGGGCGTAAGTAAGACCCAGCGTGCCTTGCAAGTGGGTAGGGCGGCCGAAATTTTGCGAATGAGCGATCTACTCAATCGTTTTCCTAAAGAGCTCTCGGGTGGGCAACGCCAGCGGGTAGCAATAGGCCGCGCCATTGTGCGAAAGCCCAAGGTATTTTTGTTCGACGAGCCGCTGTCTAACCTAGACGCCGCACTGCGTGTAGACATGCGCGTGGAGTTGTCACGCTTGCACAAAGAGCTGGGCACCACCATGATCTACGTAACCCATGACCAGGTAGAGGCCATGACCTTGGGTGACCGTATTGCCGTGTTTAACAAGGGTTGCATAGAGCAATTGGGCGTACCTTTGCAACTCTATAACCAGCCCACAACAGAATTTGTGGCCACATTTATTGGGGCTCCGCGGATCAATCTTATCGACAAGCCTCAGCCCGGCGCTTCACCAGCGCACAGTGCGCTATGGGGCAAGCTTCTCGGGGAAGGTACCGCCAGCGTGCAGCGCGTGGGCTTGCGCGCAGAACACCTCAAGCTGGCGCAGCCAGAAGAAGGCATACCTGCGCAGGTTGTATTTGCTGAACACCTGGGAGATTCGTCCATCATCCATCTGCGGATTGAGGGTATTGCACATCTTTTGAATGCAAAAGTGACAGCCAATCATGGGGATTGCAAAGCGGGGCAAATCGTAGGCCTTATGCCCGACGCATCGTGGGCATTGGCTTTTCATGCGGATGGTCGTTTAACGGCTTGAAATACCAGGCTAACGTAGCTTGCAATCGAGTGTGGTGCAAGCGTGGCTTGCGCCCCAAGGCCTTGGGCAATGCGCAAATGGAATGCGATGGCAGCATCCGTGCGGTTGAGCGCCACGATCACTACAGAGCCGTTTTCGTTGAGGAAGGCGGTGCACTCCAAATCTTCACGTGTGGCCGCGCACAGTATTCGGCGAGCACCGGGCTGAATAAAACGTGCGAAGTGCCCTATGTAGAAATAGGAGCTTTGTAGGCTCACAGCGTCCCCCTGTTGTGTTGCCAACATGGGGGCACTGCACAGGTTACCAACATGGTTAGGCCCACCTGAGTGGTCTAGAAGCAGGTTCCAGTCGATCCACCCGACTGTCCAACGGTTCAAATCGTTGATGATGGAGCGTGCATAGCGCTCACCCAATGCCCATGAGCCGTGGTGTGGCCCCTTCTCTTGGCAGCCTTCGGTAAACAGGAGCTTCTTATCTGGCCAAGCGTCATGCACGAGCTGTACATGCTCAAAGTGGTCTTCACCATACCAGTGAAAGCCTGTGCCCCACACATATTGTGCGGCATCGGCTTCGGCATACACCGTGCCCGCACGCTCAACCATGCAGTCACGGTTGTGATCCCAAATAACGATCTTGATATGGCCTAGTCCGGCCTTATGTAACTCAGGTCCTAGATGGTCGCGGACAAAGTCACGCTCTTCTTCAGCGCTGTAAATACAAGAGTCCCAGCTTTGGGTTGCTGCTGGCTCATTTTGAACCGACACGCCCCAGACAGGCACGCCTTCTGCTTCATAAGCTCGAATGAACTTCACAAAGCAACGCGCCCAGGCGTTGGCGTATTGCGGCAACAACTTGCCGCCTTGGTTCATCTCTGCGTTGGACTTCATCCAAGCGGGCGGACTCCATGGCGACACCAGCAAACGAATTGGCCGCGCCGCCATGTGGATGGCGGCGCGAATCATCGGCAGCAAGGCTTGCTTATCGCGCTCAACAGAAAAGCTTTTTAACAGCAAGTCTCCAGCTTGCTCCACATGTGCGTAGTTGCCCAAAGAAAAATCGCAACTGTTCATGTGCACCCGGCAAAAGCTGTAGCCATGGCCTTCGCTTGGACTGAAGTAGTTGCGCAAGACCTGCTCTTGTTCAAACGTCGGCAGCCTTTGCCAGACGGTGGCCGAAGACTCGGTGAATGCAGCCCCAAAACCTTCCATTTCTTGAAACGCAACAGAAGGGTTAACCCATAGCGATGCCGACTCTGCGCCACTCGCTTTCTGCGCCACTAAGTCTGCTTGTCGGTGCAGGCCACCCCCTGCCCCTTGGGTGGAAAGATGCCACTCGAAGGCAAGTGGTTTATTTGAAATATTCATTGCGAATCCATAGCACTTTAAAACCAGAACTGCTTCACAAACAAGGGTAAACCTCATGCGCAAGCAAAAAAACCTCATCTAAGATGCACTTTATGCAAGCGCTTTCATTTTACGGTGCTGGCACATCCCAACTTAGCAAAGGTACCCCATGAAATCATCCACCAACAATCTTCCACTGACGGCGCTTGCCCTGGCTACTGCGGCCTTGGTTTCTGCTTGCGGTGGCGGTGGTTCCGCCAGCACGGCTCCCACTTCACTCAGTGGCGCCATCATCGATGGTTACATCACAGGCGCTACGGTTTGCCTGGACTTGAACAGCAACGGCCTGTGCGACCCCAACGAGCCCACCGCAACCAGCGGCGCTAAAGGTGCATACAGCCTCGCGGTACCCGCTGGCACCGACATCACCAAATTGCACATTATTGCTACTGTGCCCACCACCGCAACCGACAGCGATGGCCCCATCTTGGCTGCCTACAAGCTGCTGTCGCCAGCCAGCAGGCCAGCGGTGGTGTCACCACTCACCACCGCCATTTCAGCAGAGATGCTCTTAGACGGAAACCTGAGTGTTGCAGATGCCAGCATACGCGCACGAACCGACTTGGCCTTGCCGGTGGACTATGACTTTTTGAAAGACTATGTCGCAACAGCCGATAACAAGGCACACAATGTAGCCAAGGTCATGGCTGCGATTCTTGCCGTGAAGTTGAAGGCCGCCGCTGCTACAGGCACCAATCTGGCACCTGCACTTACGCAAATTAAAAGCGGCACGACAGCGTTAGATGCCTATAACAGTAGCAATGTAAGCGCAACCGTCAACACCATCTTGGGTATTGCAGCGCCGACACCAACACCGACACCAGCACCAGCACCAGCACAAATCACATTTGAAACTGGTGACACATCAGGCTACAGCATAGGAGGCACAGCAGACTTTGGTGGAAACCTATCTGTAGTCACAGCCACGCCCCCAACGGGTGGCAATGGCCGTGCGGCGCAGGTAACCAAAGGCTCTGCTGCTGCCGCTTCTGAAACCTGGGCTGGAACTACATTCTTAAATCTCAGCACGGGTGAGTTTGTTACACCCACCAATCACATCGTCACGATGAATGTATGGTCACCAGCTGCTGGAAAAACTGTTCGCTTAAAACTTGAGCAACAAACAGACCCCAACGCGTATGTCGAAGTTGATGTGCTCACCACAGTTGCAGGTGGATGGCAGAGCATGACATTTGATGCCACCAAACCGGCCACGGCGGCGCTCAACGACACATTTAACTTTGACCGTGCCTCGATATTTTTTGACTTTGGTAACCAAGGCCATGGTGAAAACTATTATTTTGACGACGTGCGTTTTGGTGTGGGCACAGCGTCACTAACCCCGACTCCTACTCCGACGCCCACTCCAACACCAACACCCACTCCAACGCCGCCACCAGGAACAACGCCTATCGTGTCCACAGGATTTGCTGCTTTTCCTGCAACCGTCAATGGGGGTACTTGGGCCGTATATTCTGGAGGACAAAACAACCCGGCTGCAGGTTCAGGAGGAGACACGGCTGCAAGTCCAACTTACGAATATCTGTATATCCAAGACACATTGGCTAACCTGGCCGGCTACACCTACCAAGGCATTAGCCTGGTAGCACCAGCATCGGGCGCTCCGATTAGTGCTGTTGGAAAAACCGGGCTGAGCTATACATTTGCTGTAAATCCGGAATGGTTTAACGGTGCCAGTGGCGCAAACTTTGTGGTCATGATTTCGTCTAAAGTCGCAGGCGTATCAGGCGTATCTTCTCCAACCTGCAATCCTCAAGTTGCGGCGGTTGTCCACGCGACAGCTAGTCCTGCAACAGCCTACGTCACGGCACTCAGTTCGTTTGACAAAATCACCCAAAATTGTGGCGTAGCGACGGTAACCGTTGCGCAAATTCTTGCGGGTGCAGTGACGCAAGTTGATTTTCAAGCCGATGGCGGTGGTGCGGCCATTACGGCCAGCGGGTTGACAAGCAATACCAACCTTACCGTGCCACTTAACGGCACATATCCCACAACCATCAACGTAGTGGGTGGCGTACAGTTTCAATAAATGATTGATGCAAACCATGGAGTGGCAATACTCCATGGTTGAAAAAAGCCATCAGTATTGATGGCTTTTTTTGTTTTAAGCGTATTTGCGTTGCCGCATCCACTTGGTGGCAATCCACTTTTCGCCAGCCAGCACTGGCAGCCCGCCGTGCAGTGTGCGCTCGTCGAGCTGACCATGCGCATTGCAATACTCAAAGTAAACGGCCGATCCCTTTTTAGGCACGACAGACAGGCCTACAGACGGAAAGGTGGTTTCACCGCCTGCGGGCACATCGTTTAAGTAAATGATCAAGGTGCTAACACGTTGCCCGCCTTTGGCAATGTGCATGGCACAGCCTGGGTCGCTGGGCGGAAAGTAGTCAAAGTGCGACTTGTATTCACCACCGACCAGGTAGTTCAAAATTTGCAGGCCTTCGCCATTTTCAATGGGCCAGTGCATCAGGTCGGCAATGCGCCTGTCGAGCCTTGCAATGAAAGCGTCTTCATTCAGTGCAAAAAAAGTTCCGCTGCTGGTGCGCTCGGCAATGTGTTGATGAGCACCGGTACTGGGGTCGACGATGGTGGAGCGTTGCAGCTTGGCGCGTGACATTTCAACCAGCTGCTCACACTCGGCCATCGACATAAAGTCGTCGACCACCGTAACCACGGGCTCGAGCAAGCGGAAGCTGATTTTCACCTCGCGGTCGTGCGTTTGAATGCGGCTTCCCACTTGTGGAAAGCGGGCTGCAGTGTATTCGTAAGCGGCTGGGTTTGCGGCATTGCCCGTGCTAGCCTGAGTGGGCTGATTCATGGCCTGCAAAACAGCAATTCCTGCTGTGACGGGCTCTATGCCTGCTTGCACCATAGCTGCAATCAGCGTGGCCTCATCGCATCCACGCGCCAAGTTATCACGGCACCATTGTTGCCATTCGGGAGTCATGGGTTTAAAGCTGCTCATCGCTACTCCTATTGTCGCCCCAGTGCATGGGGCGCGACCACTAAGCGTGTTCCGTCGCTGAACTTTACGTTAATGGCTTCTTTGCCTGTGTTGTAGGCCAAATAAGTGCGCTTCCCATCAGGTTTTTTGAATACCGCAAACAGGGTGGTGTTTGCCGTCACCGAAAAGTCTGGAGTGCCCATTTCTTTGAGGCTTTGCAGCCAATGCAATGCATGTGTGCGTGTATCGCCCAATTCAAAAGAGCCCCAGCGGTTCCATTGGGCCAGGCCCAACTCAGGGTCTGCAAGGCCCATGTACTGGGCAAAAATATCTTGCCAAATATCAATTGGTTTTGCATAGAACCCCCGTTTGTTGTAGATAGCTGTTTCAGGTACCAGGCTAGCCAAATTTTTCTTTATAAAAGAGGGGTGTCTAGCCAGATAGGTAGACGCTGTAGTGATGGGCAACAGGTTGATGCCTTTTATCTGCCGAGGGTCGTCAATCCACCAAGTGTTGTGCGCGTACATGCCGCCAAAGAGTTGGCTGACCTCTAGGTTTTTATACTCTGGCGCGAGCACCTGAGCATGGACATCAAACCAATAATGGTCAATGGCTTCTATTTCTGTGGTGTAGAGGTAAATCCCCAGGTCTCTGAGAGCTTTGTCGCCCTTGATCTCGCCCCACAAGATCAGCCCTGCCCAGGCATTCACCGCTTCGGAAGAAGACTCTTGGTTGTTACCCAGCTCACCCATACCAATGCCCGATGCCCATGAGTGGCCCTCGTACGGGTCAAAATTTCGCAAAAATGGGAATGGCGCATGATCGCGTTGGGTGGTGGCTATGTCGGCCACCAACAGATCGACCATGCCGCCCCATTGTTCTTTTGTGGCCCATTGCGGGTCGCGCAGCGCAATGTCAGCAGCGGCTCGAATCCAATACCCGTAGGTGAAATGGTGGTCGTTGAGTTGCTCAACGGTAAAGAACTCTTCTGGGTAACTGGCCACGGTACCTTGTTGCGTGTTCAGGTGGAAGTAGCCGCCCCCCTCACCAGTCAACCAAGACTCGGTGCGTTTTTTAACCAGCTCCAAGAGTTTTTCACGCGCATCTGCATCGCCTTGCTGCTCTGCAACGTCCATCAGCTTGAGAATGCGTTGCAGGCCCTTGCCCTGCCAATAGGGCCCCTTGCCTTCTTCCAGCATCATGCGGCGGGCATTGCGTTGATCTACTTTGATCAACTCCTGCAATTGCGACTTGCGTTCAGGTTCGGTAATGGCTGGCCAAAAGGGCACGAAACCGGTGTACTTGGTCTCTATTGAAAAACTATTGCCCTCTAGCAAGCGAATTTTTCCGCGCACGGTGTCATAAGCCGGGCCCAAACGTCCTTCGACACCAGGGTTGTGAAACCACTGGTGCGGGTACAGGCCCAGTAAAGCGTCTGCGTTCGGGCCTTCCATGCTTTGGGTCGTTACAGTCAATTGCGTCGCTACCGTACTGGTGTCGGGGTCAAACTTCCAATCGACACGGGTATCGGTAATAAACGCATACGCATGCCGCGCGATCATGGCCAAACTCTCGGGCTTGGCGTCGGGCAGCGCAGCGACGGAAAGATACCCCTTGCCCTCTGCTAGCTGCAGCACCCAATCGCTGGGTTTGGTTTGTTTCCACTCGCTGGCAGTCGGCCCAAATACGGCGTAGTGCGCAGCACCTGAATCCACCAGCAATACGCGCGGATCATTCGCATCAAGCCGCGCAGTGGCGCCTACCGGTGTGCGCAGCAAAGCATTGCCCCGGCTGATTTGAACGTATGCATAGGGCACGCCATGGGCCACGCTGACGCCCATACGGTCTGCGCCTTGGTCCATCGATATGCCAACCGACCAATCACCGCGCTTGGCAAGCTTGGACGGCCCAGGTTTAAAAGCGGTTGGCGCTACCAAGAGCGGCAAATGGTGCGGGTACCGAATCTCTACATCGAGGCGTTCCGTAGCGCGCACTTCTTTCACCGGCAGCGACACTTCTAAGCCCAATTCGGTGGGCTTGATCGTTAGCGGTTGTACAAAAATCGCCTCGGGCTTTGCGTTGTAAACCACAGACGAATACCACTGCGAGTTTTGCGCAGGAGTAGCTTCTAAAGCAGCCGATCTGAACAGGGCCGGTGGAACCGCGCGGTCACCTGTTTTGGGGCTCTGGTAGTACGCACCAGAGCCCAGTTTAATGGCCTGTGCTTGGGCACTGGTGTACAGCAGAGAGCCGAAGATGCCCAAGAGGCAGATGCGTGCAACGGGGTTCATAGGTGGGTACTTTATCTCGCGCTTGGGCAAATAAGCATAATAATGAAAGCGCTTTCAATAAATTCGCTGGTAAACCCTCGGCAACGCAAAATAAGTGGCGCCGCAGCGCTAGGGAAAACACGGGGTTTGTTTTTATTGACGCACACTCTCAAGCTGGCTAAGCTGCTGAAAGCGCTTTCATGTCTTATCTCTACCCCTTGGAAAATGGAATGATCCACTACAACAAATACCCAGAAAGCGCAGCGCGGCGCACACCAGCGGCGGGCCATGGCGCTCTGCGGGCGACGGTGATTGCGGCGCTGCTGTACAGCGCCAGCCTCAGCCACGCACTAGACTTTGGCCCAGACGGAATGTTCAGCCTGCGCGGCTTCGCCGAAGCCACCGCTGGTTTGCAGGGCAACTACTGCTTGAACTGCCAAGTAGCAGGCAGCACGGCGTCTAAACAGCTGCGCGCCTCCGACGCCATTATTCCCGGCAAGAGCTACGAAACGGTGCAAACCACCTTCTGGCAAGTGCAACCTTACCTGGGTGCTAAATACAACATCGGCAAAGGTTTTGAGGTCTCGGGTTTGTTGAGCCAGCGTTGGCGCCAAGGCACAGTCAATGGCGAGAACGTAGAAACACGCTATGGCGGCACCGTTGACGTGCCCAAATTTTGGTACGAAAAAAATGTGGCGCTTCGCCATGAAGACTATGGCAGTGTGCGCATTGGCGCCATGACCACCCGTGGGTGGAGCATTGCTGACTACCCCTATGGCGGCAATCTGGGTGTGTCCGAATCATGGGGCTCTAGCGGCGCAGGCTACGGCATGCTCACCAATGCCATTCGCATCGGTAGCCGGCCTTTCGACGTAGCAGAGGGTGACCTGTTTGTAGAAATGACCTACGACCGTGGCAACACCGACTTTAAGCGTTTAAAGCCGACTTTCTACGAACTGTACGCCCAGTACCACAGGGGTGATTTGGTCGTTGACGCCATCTATCAAGACGCCACCAATGGCGGCGCGGGTGCCTGGGGCCACGCACCCTTCACCGGGGTCACGCCCTATGCACAAGACGACAGCTACGTCAGCGCAGCCAATGGCACCAGCTTTGGTGGAACCCACCAAAGCATGGCCATGGCCATGGCACGCTACCAGTACAACGCCAAAGTTGAACTCTCCGGCGGCATTCGGCAAAACCGGTGGAGCGGTGCCAGTATTGCATTCAACCCGGCCACGCAATGGACGGCAGGCTTCAATGTGGACTACAGCAACCCCTTTGCAGTAAGCAACACCGGTTATGGTGCCAGTTCGGTAGACATGCTGCTGGGAGCGCGTTACCGTACAGGCCAGTGGACCTTCCTCACCGGCTTGGTGTATTTGGGGACCGCAGACACAGCAAACCCCAGCGAGCGCGGGCAGGGCAATACCGCCATGTTCAACACCCTGGGCGTGCGATATGACTACACCCAAGCTGTGCAACTCGAAGCCACCGGCAGCAGAGTCCACTACAGCCAAAAAGGGCTCTCGCCCATGTCGATGCCAGGCAACGCATCCTTTAGCAATGTGGACTCGCGTATCTCACAAGACGGCCGTTGGTTCACGCTTGGTTTGATTTATAAGTTCTAAAAAATGAAACAACTCAAAAACATATTCAAGCTAGCAGCGCTAGACCTGAGCGCAGCCAAGGGTCTGCAGTGGGCTTGCTTTGCCAGTGCTGCCGTGCTGCTCAACGCCTGCGGCGGCGGCGGAACCACCACAGACGCCAGCAATGGCCCCCTTGTTGCCGCGCCTACCAGCGCCAGCGGTTTGCGTGCGCTGCCAAGCGTATTTGCCGGTGGAAAAGCCGTAGCCTATTCACCCTATCGCACGTCTACCCAAGAACCCCAACGCGCTTCAGAGGTGATTACCGACGCGCAAGTGAAGCAAGACCTCGACTTGCTGGTTACGGCTGGGATCAAGCTCATCCGCCTATTTGACAGTTCTGACAAAGTTGCACAGCGCACGCTGCGTGTCATACGCGACAACAACATGGACATCAAGGTCATGCTGGGTGCTTACGTCAATTCATTTGAATACATAACGGCTACCGTACCGCGTGCCAGCGCACAAGCCGCTAACGAAGACGAAATGTCACGCGTCGTGACCTTGGCCAAGACGTTTAAAGACCAAGTCGTGGCCGTTAGCGTTGGCAATGAAACCATGGTCACCTGGTCGTTCAACCCCATCTCCACGACGGTGATGGCGGGCTACCTGAAAACCGTGCGTGACCAAATTACCCAACCCGTCACCACCGATGACAACTACGCTTTTTATGCAGGCTTTGCCCGCAACGCAGCCGAACAAGCCGCCGACGTTTTTAAACAAATCGACTTCGCCTCTATTCACAGCTACGCCATTGAAGATATTGCTTACAGCAACTTTAACGACGCAGACCCCCTGCCAGACTGGGACTGGCAGCAGCTCGGTATTACCGACCCAAGCAAACGTGCCGAAGCCATGATGTCGGCTGCGCTGGCCAAAACGCAAAAAGACTACATGCTGGCACGCAACTACCTCGACAAAAACGGCAGGGCCAATCTGCCCATCGTGATTGGCGAGACGGGTTGGAAGGCCGCAGACCCCAGCGGCAGTGGGCGCTACCGTTACCTGGGCCACCCAGTCAACCAAAAAATGTATTTAAACCGTTTGCTCGACTGGTCGATCTCTTCGCAACACGACAACGGCCCCAAAGGCATCGTCTACTTTGAAGCCTTTGACGAACCTTGGAAGGGCAGCGATGACAAATGGGGCTTGTTCAATGTCAATCGCGAAGCGCGCTGCGCCGCGCAGTTTTTGAACCCGGTTGCTACCTGGACGACAGAGGCAGGTAGCTGCGCAGACACAGCGGCTTTGTACTATTCGCCGCCCGCCACCAACCTCGCTGTGAGCACACCGGTCTTGGCCATCTTCAACGAGTCGGTAACCGGCTGGCCAGCGGGTATGCGTGCAGACGCCTACGCAGCCAATACGTTCAAATTGGCCTACCCCAAACTGGGCGACTCCGCACCCAGCGACCTGGGCGCGACCCTGGCCCTGAGCAACTATATCCAGCTCGACACCTTCACTCCCGCTAGCTATGGCTGGGGCCTGTTGTGGCAGTCTTCGGCTACGCCAGTAGTGACGGCGAACATGTCGAACTTTGCCAGCGGCAGCGTGCGCTTTAGCGTCAAAACCAACTATGCCGGGGCTTTGCGCATCGGCATTTCTAGCGACACCGTGTTGGGCTCAGGTGCCGAGGCATTTGTGCTGGTTTCCAACGGCAAATACGGCTACTGCAACACCGGTACTTGGTGCGATGTGAGCATCCCGCTGAGCGCATTCCAAGCCGCCAACCCAGCGCTTGACCTGCGCTATGTGCTGACGCGCTTCTCCATCTCCGACGTATGGAGCGCAACGGGCAATACCGCGCGCACCAACATGCCACCGATTGCGATGGACAACATCTACTGGGCCAAGTAATTGGGCAAAGCTAGCCCTCAACTTGGCTCGGCATAAACGGGCTGGCTGTGGTGTCTAAATCAACACAGCCCGCTCTGCCAAAACCCGTTGCGCAATCCCAGGCGCCATCCGAGCTTCTTCCACCACGTCCGCCCGAAAGGGCAGGTCGGCGCGCATGCGCCAGTCAAGCGCTTTGAGTTATGTGACGAGTATGTCCAGGTCGGAGTAAGGTCTTGCGTGCCCCGTCGAGCGCGAGCCAAACACCCAGGCCTGCAGAACATCTGCACACCTATTTGCTGCGGACACCTCGCGCAAAATGCGACACACCGTTTGCCGCTCTGGTTCGCTGAGCTGAATCATCATCCCACCGCGCGCAACACCGTAGCCTGCAAACCCCCCAGCAGCATCTGCGCAAT
Source organism: Betaproteobacteria bacterium (assembly GCA_947448675.1). Taxonomy (GTDB): domain Bacteria; phylum Pseudomonadota; class Gammaproteobacteria; order Burkholderiales; family Burkholderiaceae_C; genus CANFOR01. The sequence goes on along the minus strand of CANFOR010000004.1, from coordinate 4,912 downwards.
CTGCACCAGCACCATCGCAGCAAGCGGCGCGAGGTCAATGCCGCCGACCAGGGGCAGTAGGCGGCGCAGGGGGCGTAGCAGGGGCGCGCAGAGTTGCTCGGCCAGGTGGCCCATCACGTTCATGGCCGAGCCGCCTTGCACCCAGCTCAGCACGGCGCTCAGTAGCAGCAGGCCAAACAGGCCGCCCAGTAGCAGGCGCAGCAGGTCAAACACAGCCAGCACCAGCAGGGGCACAGCGGCGGGTGCGCCTGCGCCTGCCAGCAAAACGGCTGCGCCCCAGAGCAGGGCTTGGTGCAGCAGGGCCAGCAGCAATGCGGCGACCAAGCTGGCAGTGTCCCAACCTGCCAGCGAAGGCAGGGCCTTGCGCAGCGGCAGCACGATCCAGTTGCTCAGGGCCATGACAAACCGCCCCGCTGGGTTGGCAAAAGACACGCGCAGCCGCTGCATGGCCAAGCGCAGCACGCAGCTGCCCGCCAGCAAACTGTAGGCCACTTCGAGCAGAAAAGAAATGATTTGCATCAGCATAATTTGCTATGATTTTAATAGCTGATTACGCAATTTTTATGCGCCTTGCAGCAGGTTTTAGGGGTGAAATTCGGATGTTTTTGCGCTTAGCGAATGCGTTTGCAGCAACTGCGCTGCGTCGATCACGCCGCCGCCTAAGCACACCTCGCCGTCGTACAAAACCGCCGACTGCCCGGGCGTCACCGCCCATTGCGCTTGGGCAAAGTCGAGCGCAAAACGCTGCGCGTCGGGCGCGTGCAAAACGCAGGCGGCGTCGCTCTGGCGGTAGCGGGTTTTGGCGCCGTAGCTTGCGGCGTGCTGGTCTGGGTGCGGGGCTTCAAGGGGGGCGCTGCCCGCCACCCAGCTGGCGTCCGTGGCGCTCAGGTTTTGGTAGCGCAGCCAGGGGTGCTCATGGCCTTGCACCACGTAAAGCGTGTTGTGCGCCATGTCTTTGCGCGCCACATACCAAGGCTCTTCGGGTGCGCCCTTCACGCCGCCAATGCCCAGGCCCTGGCGCTGGCCCAGGGTGTAAAAACTCAGGCCCAGATGCTCGCCAATTTTGCGGCCGCGCTCGTCTTTCATGGGCCCCGGCGCATGGCTCAGGTAGCGGTTCAAAAATTCGCGAAAAGGCCGCTCGCCAATAAAGCAAATGCCGGTGGAGTCCTTCTTTTTGGCATTGGGTAGTTTGATTTCTGCCGCAATGCGCCGCACCTCGGTCTTGGGCAACTCGCCCACTGGGAACAGGGTGTTGGCCAGCTGCGCCTGCGTCAGCCGGTGCAAAAAATAGCTTTGGTCTTTGAGCGGGTCCAGGCCCTTGAGCAGTTCGTGCTTTTGCGTGGCGGCGTTGTGGCGTACCCGCGCATAGTGGCCGGTGGCAATGTGGTCGGCCCCGCGCGCCATGGCGTGGTCTAAAAAGGCTTTGAACTTGATCTCGGCATTGCACAACACGTCGGGGTTGGGCGTGCGGCCCGCTTGGTATTCGCGCAAAAACTCGGCGAACACGCGGTCTTTGTAGTCGGCGGCAAAGTTAACGTGTTCGATCTCGATGCCCAGCACATCGGCCACCGCAGCGGCGTCGACAAAGTCGATGTTGCTGGAGCAGTATGCGCTGTCGTCGTCGTCTTCCCAGTTCTTCATGAAGACGCCAATCACCTCGTGACCCTGCTGCTGGAGCAGCCAAGCGCTGACGGCCGAGTCCACCCCGCCCGAGAGGCCGACCACCACGCGCTTTTTGCCGCCGCCACGGTTTGCAACATTGTTTGCCATGTGTGCGATTATCGGGCGAGCACCATCGCCCCATGCCGCCCCAGCCTATTTTTGCCCAGCCACCGCGCAGCCCGCTCTTGTTTGGGTTCTGGCCTGGGGTGCGGCCCGGCTTGTTGCCCAGGCCCTTGCCCTTGCTGTTGACGCTGGCGCTGCACGCGGCCCTGTTGTGGTGGTTGAACCAAAGTTGGCCAGTGGCCGGGGCCATTCGCTATGTGGTCTTTCAGGTGCTGCAGCCCAGCGAGCGCGACGCGCGCCAAAGCTCGCGGGCGATTACCCTGCTGCAAAAGTCCAGTGCCGCCATCACCAACAACGCCCCCACGCGCGAGCTGCCGGTGCTGGGCGCCAAGCCTGAAAAATCGACCCCTCTGCAAACCACCCAGCAGCTACCCCAGCCCAGTGCCCAGGTTGCAGAGCCTGTGCCGGTGCCTGCGCCCGAGCCTGCGGTGCCGCTGCGCGAGTTGGCACCGCCGCCCAAACCTCTGCCGCCACCCGCCATGAACAAGCCCGTGCCAGAGCCCACCGTGGCCGCTAAACCACAGTCTGTGCCCGACCTGCAGCCCGCTGCGCAAGTGGCTCCAGCGCCCCTCGCTATAGCGCCAGCCATTGCCCTGTCCGAGCCTGCAGCGGCCACGAAGCCTGTGGCCCAAGCTGCGCCCAACCCAGCCCCGCCGCCAGCGCCTGTACCAGCCGCCGCACCCGTGGCTCCGCCAGTACCTGCGCCCTCGCCAACAGCACCAGCCACACAACCAACGCCAGCCCCGCAGCGCCTGCAAGCTCCGCCGCGCGAAGTCGAGGTCACGGCCAGCCAGCCCGCGCCAGCTGGGGCGGTGGTGAGCGTCGTGCCCGTGGCCCCGCGCCTTGCGCCTGGTGGCGGCGCGGCTTTCAACGGCCCAGGCGGGGCGGCGGGGCCTGGCCTAGGTGTAGGTGTAGGTGTAGGTGTAGGTGGCGCCCAGGGCCTTGCAGCGGGTTTGGCGGGCCTTGCCGGGCCTTTGCCGAACGCTTCGGCAGCTTCTGTGGGTACGGCCAGCCCAGCGCCACGGCCGATCAACCTGGGCTTGCCGCCCGGCCCCTACCGCAGCCCCGCCCCGCGCCGCAGCCTGGCCGAGATGGCCAACGAGCAGCTGCGCCAGGGCCAGCCCGACAAAGACCCGCTGGCCGAGGGCATGGCTCGTGGCGGCAAGACCGATTGCTTGCGCTCGGGCGGCCAGGGTGCGCTGGGCGGCTTGCTGGCCGCGCCGGTCTTGGTAGCGCGTGCGCTCAGTGGCGACTGCCCCAAATAAGGTTAGAGTTGCGCACTTTTTGATTTTTACAACAGCCCAGGTGACGTGGGCCAAAGAGAGACAACATGCAAGACCATACAGCCCAGCCTCACAACCCTGCACCGCGCGCATGGAGCCGCCGCCAGCTGCTCGCCGCAGGCCCGGCCGCCGCGCTGGCCAATGCACTGCCGAGCTTGATGCCCAGCGTGCATGCGGAAAGTTCTGCGCAAACTTGGCCGCACAAAACCGTGCGCTTTGTGGTGCCCTTTGCGCCGGGCGGCACGTCGGAGATTGTGGCCCGCTCGGTGGCGGCCGAGCTCACGCGGCTCACCGGCCAAAGTGTTTACGTTGAAAACAAACCTGGCGGCGCGGGCGTGATCGCTATGGAAGAGGTGGCCAAGGCCCCGCCCGACGGCCACACCATCATCTTGGGGCATGTGGGCACGCTGGCAGTCAACCCCTACATGCTGGCCAAACAACCCTATGACGTGAACCGCGACTTTGTGCCGGTGACGCTCTTGGCCAAGGTGCCTAATGTCTTCGTCATCCACCCCGACGTGCCGGCCAAAAACTTTAAAGAGTTCGTCGCCTATGCCAAAGCCCATCCGGGCCAACTCAGCTACGGCTCGGCGGGCAATGCCAGTGCGGGCCACTTGGCCATGGAGTATTTGAAGCTGGTCACCGGCATGTACATGACGCACATCCCTTACCGCGGCACCGGCCCGCAGCTGACCGACCTGCTGGCCGGGCGTACCCAGGCTTCGTCGGCGGGTTACCCGGCGTTTGCAGCCCACATCAAGAGCGGCAAGCTGCGCCCCATTGCCGTGGGCACGACCCAGCGCATTGCCCAATTGCCCGATGTGCCCACCGTGGCCGAAATGGGCTTTAAAGACTTTGAAACCTCACAGTGGTACGGCATCTTGGCACCCGGGGCCACGCCGCCCGACGTTGTGAAAAAAATCCAAGAAGAGTCGCTCAAAGCGCTCAAGTCCAGCGCTGTGACCGAGCGCTTCGCCGCTGACAACGCGGTGGGCGGTGGCGGTACGCCCCAGCAGTTTGCGGCCTTCATTGCCAAAGAGCAAAAGATCTGGAGCGACATCGTTAAGCGTGCTCAAATTAAGGCGGATTGATGCTGGATGTACTCGTCATCGGCGGCGGTAACGCCGCGTTGTGTGCCGCGCTGACTGCGCGCGAAGCCGGTGCCTCGGTCTTGTTACTGGAAGCCGCGCCGCGCGCTTGGCGCGGGGGCAATTCCATGCACACGCGCAACCTGCGCTGCATGCACGACGCGCCGCAAGACGTGCTGACCGAGGCCTACCCTGAAGAAGAATTTTGGCAAGACCTGCTCAAGGTGACCGGCGGCAAAACCAATGAGGCGCTGGCGCGGCGTGTGATCGTCGAGTCCTCGCGTTGCCGCGACTGGATGCGCAAGCACGGCGTGCACTTTCAACCCTCGCTCTCGGGCACCTTGCATCTGAGCCGTACCAATGCGTTTTTTATGGGGGGCGGCAAAGCCTTGGTCAACGCCTACTACCGCAGCGCCGAGGGCCTGGGCGTGCAGCTGCGCTACAACACGCCGGTGCAACGGCTGGAGCTGCAGAGCGGCCGCTTCGTCGCTGCGCACACGCAGGCGGGCGAGCGCATTGCCGCACGCTGCTGCGTGGTGGCCAGTGGCGGCTTTGAGTCCGACCGCGCTTGGCTGCGCGAGGCCTGGGGCCAAAACGCAGCGGGCGAGTGGCCCGCCGACAATTTTTTGATACGCGGCACCCGCTTCAATATGGGCGTGCTGCTAAAAGACCTGATGGCCCAGGGCGCCGACACCATTGGCGATGCCACCCAGGCGCACATGGTGGCGATCGACGCGCGCGCCCCGCTGTATGACG
>CANFOR010000003.1 GCA_947448675.1 Betaproteobacteria bacterium | reverse complement strand
CAAGGCATGACTTGGTTCATTTCTTCGAGCAAGACTTGCTTGCGCGTGCGCCGGGTGCTGAGATCGAGTCCGAGGTCTGTTTGTTTCATGCCGTTAAAGCTCGCAATTGGCGTGCCTCCATCGAGGTTGTTGGGATGGGGTTTTGAACATGATTCCTCGCGCCCGCTGCAAGCCATTGAGCCATCGCAGAAGCCTCCCAAAACATCAATTTCAAGCAAGAACCGCCTAATGCCATCGCCAAATCGTCATAGTTTGCTACAAAAACAGTAGCAGCTAGATCGCAATCCAAAGATAATCCGCAAGCGTGGCGGGTGGCGGTGGAGGGGCGCTGGAGCCCATTCGCGCAAACTGTAGCGCGACGCATGCGGGCCAAGGTGGCCGCGCCAGCCCAGTCAAAAAACTACAAGCGGCATCTGCGCGAGAGCGTAAGCGCCCAGCCACTGACGCCCGACGCGCCCGCCAAGGCCGTGGCCTAAAAACTCAAGGCACCTGAAACACCGCCTGCATATACGCAGGGTGCCGCATCAGCGCGTCCCAATCTAACGCTGGGCCCACGGGCAGCAAGGCGCGGCGGCGCAGCTCGCTGGCTTCGCTGGGCTGCCACTGGTTTTTGATTTGCGCTTCGGTCAGGCCCGCCAGCAATGCATCTAAAGCGCTACCGCCATCTACGCTTTGGTTGCACAGCAAAACCATGTCGCAACCTGCTTGCAAGGCGGCGAGCGCGGCTTGGGTGTAGCTCAGTTCTTGGCCCTCTAGCACGCGGGCTCCCGCCATAGATAAATCGTCGCTGAAAATCGCGCCACCAAAGCCCAGTTTGCCGCGCAAAATGTCTTGCAACCAGCGCGCTGAAAAACCTGCGGGCCGCGCGTCCACCTTGGGGTAGACCACATGGGCGGGCATGACGCTGGCCAGGCTGCTGCCCAGCCATGGGTAGGGCGCGGCGTCCTCGGCCAAGATAGCTTTGAGGCTGCGCGGGTCGATGGGCACGGCGTGGTGTGAGTCGGCTTTGACAAAGCCGTGGCCAGGGAAGTGTTTGCCGCAGTTGTGCATACCGGCCTGCAAGAGGCCGTGCATGAGGCTCTTGGCTAGCAGGCTGACCACGCGTGGGTCGCGCGCAAAGGCGCGGTCGCCAATCACGCTGCTGCCGCCGTAGCCGAGGTCGAGTACGGGTGTAAAGCTCAAGTCGACCCCACAGGCGCGCAGCTCAGTGCCCAACACATAGCCGCAGGCCGTGGCGGCTAGCGTGGCGGGCAATGCGTCTTGCAGCCACAGCTCGCCCAGGGCGTGCATGGGCGGCAGGTGGGTGAAACCGTCGGTCCTGAAGCGCTGCACGCGACCGCCCTCCTGGTCTACAGCAATCAGCACATCGGGCCTGATAGATTTGATGGCTGCATTGAGCGCGCAGAGCTGTTCGCGGCTCTGCCAATTGCGCGCAAAGTGGATCACGCCACCCACCAGCGGGTGGGCCAAGCGGCGCCGGTCGGCAGGTGTGAGCGTGGTACCAGAGACGTCGATGATGAGCGGTGCGTGTTGCGGCATGGGATTCCTATAGCTATAAATTTAATAGCTGTATACGTATATTTTATGCGCCTTGCAGGCCTATTTACCTCTTAAATGCTCGACCACGCAGAAGCTGGCGGCGTATTCGGACTCGTCGGTGATGCTGATGTGGGCGCTCAAGCCCTGGGCTTCAAACCATGTCTTTAATGCGCCATGCAGCACGATGCAGGGCTGGCCGCTTGGCAGCTTGGCCACGGCGCAATTGCGCCAGGTCATGGGCAGGCGCATGCCCATGCCGATGGCTTTGCTAAAGGCCTCTTTGGCCGAGAAGCGGGTGGCCAGGTAACGCACACCGCGCTCGGGCCAGCGGGCACTGCGCTCCGAGAAGGTTTTGAATTCTTCGTCGCTCAAAATCTTGGCGGCAAAGCGCTCGCCGTGCCGCGCTAAGCTGGCGCGGATGCGGCGGATGTCGCAGATGTCGGTGCCGATGCCGTAGACCATGGGGGCTTGGCCTCGCTCAACCCGAAAGGCCGGGTGTTGGCGCGCGCGCAGTAGCCGTTGGCGCAGCGGCAATGCAGGCCAGATAGGCTTTCACGGCAGCGGCATAGCCCAGCTCGAGGGCGTCGCCGACAAAGGCGTGGCCAATCGACACTTCTTGCACGCCGGGCACGGCACGCAAAAAGGGCCTGAGGTTGTGCAGGTTCAGGTCGTGGCCAGCGTTGACACCCAGGCCCGCAGCTTGGGCCGCCTGCGCACTGGCCACAAAGCGCGCCAGCACTGCTGCCTCGCTCGGCGTGCCGCTGTGCTGCAGGCAGGCACTGGCCCAGCTCTCGGTGTAGAGCTCGACACGGTCGGCGCCCACGGCTTTGGCAGCGGCCATTTGCGCGGGCTCGGGGTCCATGAACAGGCTCACGCGCACGCCCAGGGTGTGGCACTCGGCAATGAGCGGCTGCAGGCGTGCGGCGTCTTGCGGAAAGCGCCAACCGTGGTCGCTGGTGGACTGCTCGACGCTGTCGGGCACCAAGGTGGCTTGGTGCGGCCGCAGCGCGCGGACGAAGTCCATCAGGTTGTGAAAGGGGTTGCCCTCGATGTTGTACTCGGCTTGCGGCCAGTCTTGTAGCAAGGCAGCCAACTCGTGCACGTCGTGCGCGCGCATATGGCGCTCGTCGGGCCGGGGGTGCACGGTGATGCCTTGTGCACCCGCCGCCAGGCACAGCTTGGCGGCGCGCGTGACCGAGGGCAGGCCCAGGTGACGGGTATTGCGCACCAGGGCAACTTTGTTGAGGTTGACAGACAGAGCGGTCATAAGGGTTTAGAGATTTTGCACGTCCAGCATGAGCTGGCGGGTTTGCAGGGTTTTAACACCGCAATGGTAGTTGAGCAGGGTGCGCAGTTGGGGCCGCAGGGCCGGTAAATGGCGGGCGCAGACGCTTGCGGTAACAGCCAGGGGTGCAGCGTCGTCTAAAGCGGCTTGCAGGGCCAGCCAATCGGCCCCGGGCAGGCTTGCAGTGTCGTCGCCATGGGCTACCCGCAAGCCACCCTCGGGCACCAGGCAATAGCGCTCTACGGCTTGCAGGGGTTCGAGCGTCATGGTTTGTTGGTTCAGCGCGGGCAGCAGACCGATTTCGCGCAGCAGCAAGAGCTCAAAGGTGCGCAGCGTAGGTTGCACAATGCTGGCCTCGGAGCTGGCCAATGCGGGCACCACCTGGGCATAGGCATCGAAGAGCGCGGCGTGCGGATCGTCGCGTGCCAACAGGCGCAGCAGCAGCTCGTTGAGGTAGTAGCCTGTGAGCAGCGCCTCGCCGGTGGGCATGACGTGGCCACCCACCCATTCGGCACCTTTGAGCGTGCGAATTTCCGCGTCGCCGCCATAGGCCATGCGCAGCGGTTGCAACGGCAGTAGCACCGGGCGAAAGTTCGAGCTGGGCCGCTTGGCACCCTTGGCTACCAGGGCGATGCGTCCGTAGTGGCGGGTAAAGACTTCGAGGATGACGCTGGACTCGCTCCAGTCGTAGTGGTGCAGCACGTAGGCTGGTTCGTCCGCGATGCGCTTCATGGCTACTCGTAGCCGAAGGACCTTACCCGCGCTTCGTCGTCAGCCCAACCGGAGCGCACCTTGACCCAAATTTCGATGAAGACTTTGGCGTCCATTAGCTTTTCAAGCTCTTGCCGGGTTTCGGTGCCGATGCGTTTGAGGCGCTCGCCGCTCTCGCCGATGACCATGGCTTTGTGCGTGTCGCGCTCGACCACGATGGTGGCGGCCACTTTGATGAAGCGCTTGAATTTTTTGCTCGGCTCTTCTTCAAACTTGTCGATGATGACGGTCGAGGTGTAGGGCAGCTCGTCGCCAGTGAGACGAAAGAGCTTTTCGCGGATGGTTTCGCTGGCCAAAAACTTTTCGCTGCGGTCGGTCAACTCATCAGCGGCGTACCACCAGGCTTGCTCGGGCAGGTATTTGGCGCAAATGTCGAGCAAACGCGTCACGTCGCGGGCGTTCTTGGCCGACATGGGCACAAACTCGGCAAAAGCGTGGCGCTCTTGCATAGCTTGCAACCAGGGCGCGATGTCACCTCGGCGGTGGATGGTGTCAAACTTGTTGGCAATCAGCAAGGCCGGAATGCCAGGCTTGAGCAAGGCCAGCACGCGGGCGTCCGCTGGCGTAAAGCTGCCCGCTTCGACCGTGAACAAGACCAAGTCAACGTCGCTCACCGCGCCTTGCACGGTTTTGTTGAGCGAGCGGTTCAGCGCATTGTTGTGAATGGTTTGAAAGCCCGGTGTGTCTACAAACACGAACTGTGCTTGGCCTTCGGTACGCATACCGGTAATGCGATGGCGCGTGGTTTGCGCTTTGCGCGAGGTGATGCTGATTTTTTGACCCACCAAGGCGTTGAGCAGAGTGGACTTGCCCACATTGGGTTTGCCCACGATGGCGATCAGGCCGCAGCGCTGCGGCTTGAGGTCGGCGGCTTCAGCTGCGGTGTGGGTGGCAGGCGCGGGGGATTGCAATGCGCCAGCCTCCGGCAATTCGGGTGGCGTAGCATTCATAGTTTGTGTGCTTTCAAATATCCGAGCATAGCGGCCGCGGCCACTTGCTCACCGGCACGACGCGAACCGCCAATGCCGCGTTCGGCGTGGCCGAGTTCTTCTACCTCGCACTCCACGTCAAAAGTTTGTTTGTGGGCCGCGCCCAAGGTGGCCACCACCCGGTAGAGCGGCAGCTTCATCTTGCGCCCTTGCAGCCATTCTTGCAACTCGGTTTTGGGATCTTTGCCCATGGCCTGCATTTGCGGGTTGATTTCCACGTCGGCAAACAAACGGCGCACCAAGGCGGCGGCAGCATCGTAGCCAGCGTCTATGTAAACGGCGGCAATCAAAGCCTCTAACGCGTCGGCCAAGATGGATGGGCGCTTGTGCCCGCCCGAGCGCGACTCGCCCTCGCCCAGGCGCAAAACTTTATCCAGACCCAAGCCTGTTGCAATACCGTGCAGGGTGTCTTGCTTGACCAAGTTAGCGCGGATGCGCGAGAGGTCGCCTTCGGGCATGGTTTGTAGGGCTTCGTACAAGAGCGCAGCGACGGCAAGATTGAGCACCGAGTCGCCAACGAATTCGAGGCGCTCATTGTGGTCCGCAGAAAAGCTACGGTGCGTGACGGCGCGCTGCAACAGGCGCGTATCGGCAAAGGGGTGCTGCAGCAATTGCTGCAGGCGTTCGAGTTCAGGGGAAATGCTTGGACCCACGCTTACTTGCTGCGACCGCTGTATTTAATGAGCAAAAATGCCGGGCCAGCCAAATGGATTTCTTTGTTATAGCCGTAAGACACCACCACCTTGTCGCCTTCTTTGCTAATTTCAAGGTCTTTGCCATTGATTGATTTGATGTCGTCTACTTGGCTTGCTTTGTCAAAAATCAAACGCACTTCCGACACGGTGCTACCTTCTTTAGCTTTGTTTACGGCTTTCTCAACAGCCAGGTTTTCCACCACGGTAGGGAAAACCTGCGCGCCAATGACACCGGTAAAGGCTAGCAGCCCACCCACGATTAGCAAACCCAAAAAAGAAACGCCTCTCTGACTCGATTTCATAGTCCGCTCCATTGTAAAAAGTTTACTCAAAAGTTCCAATGCGTTTGAGGTTCGAAAAATTCATCCACACCATAAAGGCTTTGCCGACGATGTTTTTCTCGGGCACAAAACCCCAGTAGCGTGAGTCTAAAGAATTATCGCGGTTGTCGCCCATCATGAAGTACATGCCTTCTGGTACTTTACACACCACGCCTTCGGCACTGTAACGGCAGTTGCTTTTAAATTGAAATTCATCAGCACCCGGAATAAACGCAGGGCGCTCGTCGTCATTGAGTAAACGGTGTTTGCGTTGGCCACTCACGCCATCTGGGCCACTGGGCACGACTTCTTCAAACTGCTTAGCGTAGCGGGTACTGTCTTCGTCGAAGAAGTCTGGCAGCGCGTCTTTGCTCAAGGCCTTGCCATTGACCATGAGTTTTTTGTTCAGGTACGAGACTTCATCGCCAGGTGTGCCAATCACACGTTTGATGTAGTCCAGACTGGGTTTGGGTGGGTAGCGAAACACCATGACGTCGCCGCGCTGGGGCTTGCTGCCCTCGGTGATCTTGGTATTGAGCACCGGCAAGCGCAGGCCGTAGGTGAATTTATTCACCAAAATCAAATCGCCCACCAGCAGGGTAGGAATCATGGAGCCAGAGGGGATTTTGAAGGGCTCAAACAAGAAGGAGCGCAGCACAAAAACCGCGATAATGACCGGGAACAAACCGGCCGTCCAATCGAGCCACCAAGGCTGCATCACCAACTTGGCCTTGGCTTCTTGGATGTCGCCATCTACTTGGCTGATGCCTTGTCGGCTCAGTTGCTCGCGGCGCGCAGCAGACTCTACTTCGAGCTTGCTTGCAGCACTTTGGCGCTGCGGTAAAAAGTAAAAACGCTCGGCCAACCAGTACACGCCAGTAACCACAGTGGCCATGAACAACAGCAAGGCAAAATTACCCTCAACCACGCCAAAGTACCAAGACGCGGCATAGCCCACAAAAGCGGCCAACAAGAATGAAGTGAGTAGAGGCATCAGTCTTCTACCTGCAATATGGCCAAGAATGCCTCTTGGGGCACTTCGACCGAACCAATTTGTTTCATGCGCTTTTTACCTGCTTTTTGTTTCTCTAGGAGTTTGCGTTTGCGGCTGATGTCGCCACCGTAGCATTTTGCCAGCACGTTCTTGCGCAGGGCTTTGATGTTTTCGCGGGCGATGATGTTGGCTCCAATGGCCGCTTGGATGGCCACGTCGAACATTTGCCGACTGATGATCTCGCGCATTTTGGCCGCCACGGCACGACCCCGGTATTGGCTCTGGCTGCGGTGCACGATGATGGACAGCGCGTCTACCTTCTCGGCATTGAGCAAGATGTCAACCTTCACTACGTCGGCAGCGCGGTATTCTTTGAACTCGTAGTCCATGCTGGCGTAACCGCGGCTAACGCTTTTGAGCTTGTCAAAAAAGTCCAGCACGATCTCCCCCAGCGGCAACTCATAGGTCAGCACCACTTGGCGGCCCTTGTAAGCCATGTTCAGTTGCACGCCGCGCTTTTGGTTGGCCAGGGTCATCACCGCACCCACATACTCTTGCGGCATGTAAAGGTGCACGGTCACGATGGGCTCGCGGATCTCGTTGATCTGCCCGGGCTCGGGCATCTTGGAAGGGTTCTCCACCATGATGACCTCGCCATCGGCGCGCTCAACTTGGTAGACCACACTGGGCGCCGTGGTGATGAGGTCTTGGTCGAACTCGCGCTCCAATCGCTCTTGCACAATCTCCATGTGCAGCAGGCCTAAGAAGCCGCAGCGAAAACCAAAACCCAGGGCCTGCGACACCTCGGGCTCATAGTGCAATGAGGAGTCGTTGAGCTTGAGCTTTTCCAGGGCATCACGCAGCGAGTCGTACTGATTGGCTTCGGTCGGGTACAGGCCTGCAAACACCTGGGGCTGAATTTCTTTAAAGCCTGGCAGCGCTTGCGTAGCCGTAAAAGCCGCCCCGCCAGAGCCCGTTTTAATCAGGGTGATAGTGTCGCCCACCTTAGCGGCTTGCAGCTCTTTAATGCCAGCAATCACATAGCCTACTTCGCCCGCATTCAAGGCCTGGCGCGGCTCATTGGCGGGTGTGAAGACGCCGAGGTTATCGGCGTTATAGGTGGCCTCGGTGGCCATCATCTTGATGCGATCGCCCTTGGCCAAACGCCCGTCGACCACACGCACCAGCATGACCACGCCGACATAAGCATCGAACCAACTGTCGACGATCATGGCGCGCAGTGGGCCGTCTGGGTTGCCACGTGGCGCGGGCATGCGCGTGACAATGGCTTCTAAAATTTCGTCAATGCCCATGCCCGATTTAGCCGAGCAAGGAATGGCATCTGTCGCGTCAATGCCAATCACGTCTTCAATTTCTGCGCGTGCTCCCTCTGGGTCGGCTTGGGGCAAGTCCATTTTGTTGAGCACCGGAATCACTTCCACGCCCAACTCGGTAGCGGTGTAGCAATTGGCTACCGTTTGTGCTTCTACGCCTTGGCTTGCATCGACCACCAGCAATGCGCCCTCGCACGCCGACAGCGAGCGCGAGACTTCGTAACTAAAGTCCACATGGCCCGGTGTGTCGATCAAATTCAGGTTGTAGATCTGCCCATCTTTGGCTTTGTAATGCAGCGCAGCGGTCTGCGCTTTGATGGTTATCCCACGCTCTTTTTCCAAATCCATGGAGTCGAGCACTTGGCTCTCCATCTCACGATCGGATAAGCCGCCGCAGCGTTGAATCAAACGATCGGCCAGCGTAGATTTGCCGTGATCGATGTGCGCGATGATAGAAAAATTTCTGATGTGCTTCATCAATGAAGTTCAACAAGTGCTTGATAGATAAGGCTGCACGCTATCGGTAGACAAGCGAGCAGACAAGAAAAAAGGGCGCGTCGGGAAGTGACGCGCCCTGAACCAACAATCAATGGCAACTGCGATAGTTGGGACTTCATTGTAGGCAAAAAGCCCCGTTCGTACAGCCCAGCAGTCCCATTTTCACGTCGTTGCAGTGCAGCAACAAAATATTTATACACAGCTTATTAACAAAATTAGTGCGAAGACCAGTGGGCAAGTTGTGGGCGACCTGTGGATCAGGCCAGGATTCCCGAATTTCATGCCATATGGTGGATTTTGACACGGCGCATCGCTAGCAACAGCACCGAATAAGCCTCTATTCTAACGAATTTTGGGTTTGGCTTTTGAAAAGTTAGCGTGCGCCAACAAATTAGCGCGCCTGGATCATAGCTAAAAATTATCGACCATGGCCGGAAAAAAGACTTCTCAAGGTAAAAACCCTAGGAAGCCAAGGGCCCCATTGACATGCGCAAAAGCATGGTTTTACTTGGTCTGGGGCCGAATCAGCGCGTACTGCGCCCACTCGCCACGGCGAAACAAAACATTCACAGCTTTGCTTTTGTCGACCTTGGCCATCGCAGCTTCAAACTCTTTGACGTTGGCCACTTCAGCGTTGCCCACCGCGACAATTACATCGCCCTCGCGCAGACCCGCACGCGCAGCGCCCTCGGCCACGGTGTCCACCTTGACGCCGCCCTTGAGCTTGAGCTCTTTCTTCATCGCATCTGTGAGTTCGCTCACGCCCAAGCCCAGGGAGTGCGCCGTTGAAGCAGCCTTGGGCTTCTCTTCTTTGTCGACGGTTTTCTTCATGGGTTTTTCTGCTTCAAACTCCACTACGGTCACGCTCAAATCTTTGCTGCTACCGCGGCGAAACACCGTGACGGTGCTCTTGGTGCCGGGCTTCACATTGCCGACCAAGCGCGGCAAGTCGCTGGATTTTTCAATTACCTTGCCATCAAATTTGGTGATGATGTCGCCCGCCTCAACACCGGCTTTGTCGGCGGGTGCACCGGGCTCTACGCTGCGCACCAAAGCACCTTGGGGCTTGCCCAGGCCGATGGACTCGGCCACGTCTTTGCTGACTTGGTCAATCTGCACGCCAATGCGGCCGCGTGCTACGCGGCCACTGCTACGCAGCTGGTCACTCACGCGCGTGGCTTCATCGATCGGGATGGCAAACGAGATGCCCATGAAGCCCCCCGAGCGCGAATAAATTTGGCTGTTAATGCCCACCACTTCACCGCGCATATTGATGAGCGGACCGCCCGAGTTACCGGGGTTGATGGCCACGTCGGTTTGGATGAAGGGCAGGTACTCACCAGTGTCGCGCTGCTTAGCGCTCACAATGCCCGCAGTAACGGTGTTCTCTAGGCCAAAGGGCGAGCCAATGGCCATCACCCACTCGCCCACCTTCAAACGGCTCACGTCGCCTAATTTCACGGCGGGCAAGCCAGTGGCCTCGATCTTCACCACGGCTACATCACTGCGCTTGTCGGCACCAATGATTTTGGCCTTGAACTCACGTTTGTCGGTGAGTGTGACCATCACCTCATCGGCACCATCAACCACATGCGCATTGGTCATTACATAGCCGTCAGACGACAAAATAAAGCCCGAGCCCACACCACGCGGCTGCTCTTCATCTTGTTGGGGCCGGCTAGGCCGCGGCGCTTGCTTGGGCACACCCGGCCGCCCTGGCATGGGTTGGCCAAAAAAGCGGCGAAAAAATTCTTGCATGTCTTCGTCACTGGGGCCGTCTGCGGCCGACTGTGGCACCACCTTTTCCAGGGTTCGGATATTGACCACCGAGGGCCCGACCTGCTCGACCAAATCGGTAAAGTCCGGCAAAGCCCGTGCTTGCGCGGCAATCGGTTTGGCGGGCATTAGTACCGCGGTGCCGACAATGGCCAAAGCGCCAACGAATGCGTACGAGCGCAACTTGCCCCAAACGCGGCTGAGTTGTAAAAATGGGGCTTGATCAAAACGTGCCATGGGTAAAGACCTTTCAGGGTTTCGTTATTTCTTGCGTTCCAATGCGCTGGCAAAACTGGCCAGTGTGCCTAACGGCACCTCACCGACTGCCGTCAACCACCATTCGCGGTTGCCAGCAGCGTCGTCTAACTTGCGCACCAAGGTTTGCGTAGCGCCTACCGAGACCGCACCTTCTTGTAGATGCCGCATGCGGTCAAAGGGTTCCACAAACAAAGAGACGGTGGCCAAACCATCTGAAAAAATCCATTGCATGGTGCTCGCAGCAGCCCCGGTGGGCGCAGGCCGCAGGTAACAGCTCATGGGTGTGAACCCCGCCACCGGTGTGCGCAACCACCAGCCTTCGGCCTGGGCCGTGGTCTTGAGCAACTCGCTGCTCTCGACCCGGTAGCCCTCGGTGCTGGCCATCATGTGACTGAGCTTGTCCATGCGCACGGGTGCGTCGAGCTGCAGCTCAGAAAATGCGGCTTGCTCCAACACCCGGCCTGCGGTGTCCAGCGTTTGCAGTTTGACCACCAAGCCGGTTTTTTTCTCGGTCCAGACGCGGTAGCCAAAACGCAGCGCGTCGCGCGGCTGCAGTTGCACCACATCGGCCTCTAGGCCTGCTACGCGCTCGTTGCCCAAGCTGCGGGCTTGGTAAAACTCGGGGATCGAACCGGCATTGCTTTTAAGCAGCTCAGGGAACAGACCCAAGGACTCGCGCTTCTCGGAGCGGGCCAGCTTGGCTTCGGGCAAAAAGGTCACTACCTGGCTGTTGTGGCGAAAGGTGGAGCGCGGCGCACCGGTTAAATTTTCAACCCGCTCCATTTGCTGGTCGCCTTCGCAAATATGCCAAATGCGGGCGCTCGACATATTGCTGCCCGAGCTGACCACGAAGGTGCCGATGTAGGCACGATTTTTCAGTGACGCCGTATGCAAGCGCATCAGCCAGTCGCTCAGCGTGCGGTCGGTATGGGGCGCTGCAACGGCGTTGCTTGCGTTCCCCGTAGTCACCGCATTGCCCACACTGGGCACCTGCGCTGCTACAAAATGTGTAGCTAACAACGCACAGCCAGCAAGCGTTAGCGGAACTTTTTGCTCTAGAAATGATTGGGGGAAATGCATCATGATGGGCTGCAATCGGCTCAAGGCTTGGGCACTTCAAAAGTGGCATTGCGCAAAAACCCAGCTGGTGCTTGCAGGGCCGAAGTGCCGGCAAACTGGCGGTGCGCGGCCAAGAGTTCGTCTAAGCGCGGGTCGCGGATCATGGTCAGCGGCTCGCTGCCAGCGGAGGCTTGCGCCAAGGCCGGGGCCACTGTGGCCACTGTGGCCACTGGGGTTGCGCTTAGGTTTGCACTGGCGGTAGCTGGCACCGCCAGGGTGGGCGCAGCGGCCTGCAATGCCCCCTGGCCCGCTCCCTGGCCTACGGGTGACCACAGGTTCCAGCCCAAGGCGACCACTGCAGCAACAGAGGCGCAACTGGCCAGCCACTTCCAGGCCCGCGCGTCATTGGCCGCCGGGGCGCTGTGCGCTACCAAGACAGGCTGCGCTGGCACGCTTTGCAAAGCCCAGGCGGGCTCGGCGGCAATGCGCTGCATCACGCCCTGCACAAAGTCTGTGTCACCCTGCGCCGCAGGCTTGGGCACAGCCCATGCGGCCACCGTGGCTCTTTGCGCGCCTTGCGGCTCGTGCAAAACCTCGCGCAGCAGATGGTAGTGCTGCCAAGCAACCTGGCCTTCGGGCGCCTTGAGCGCGAGGCTGATGGCCTGCTGCAATGCAGCGCCCGACAACTCGCCATCGACCAGGGCGCTCACGCATTCCAAGCTGGCATCGTCGGCAGGCACAGGCGTACTGGCCGGGCTATGCAGCGCATTGGGAAGAGGGGCATGATGGTTCATGGTGGGCACCTGTCGGTTGTACTACCAGCGTTTTCCGCTGTGTTGGTTGAGCATGGGTTTGAGCCGCAGCGAAATGGCCTCCCGCGCGCGGAAAATCCGCGAACGCACGGTGCCAATCGGGCAATCCATGGCTTGGGCAATTTCTTCGTAGCTCAGTCCTTCAATCTCGCGCAAGACCACGGCCTGACGCAACTCTTGGGGTAAAGATTCGATCACCTCGTTCACTACCTGCACAATTTGCTTGGCCTGCAAGGCGCTGTCGGGGGTTTCGTTGCTGGTTAGGTTGTCTTGCGGGCCAAAAGTTTCATCTTCGTCGTCGCGACTTTGCAGCGTGGTGTAAGTGACCACCGGGTCGTGCTTCATGTCCATCAAGGCTTTTTTGGCGGTATTGACGGCAATGCGGTAGAGCCAAGTGTAGAACTGGGCGTCGCCGCGAAACTGCGGCAGGGCGCGGTAGGCACGGATAAAGCTCTCTTGCGCAATGTCGGGCACCAAATCGACGTCGCGCACCATGCGGCCAATCAAACGCTGGATGCGCCGCTCGTACTTGAGCACCAAGAGGCCAAAGGCACGCTGGTCACCTGCGACCGTACGCGCGACCAGTTCAGCGTCGGTATCGCTGGCGCTTGCGGTGGGGTTGGCTGGCGCGTTATCAGGCATAGGCTTGCGCCATCGGTGCAGCGCGCGAATACACGGCGCGGCGCAGGGCCAGCCAGTCGGCCGGACAGGCGCGGCGCTCGGCCCAAAGCCACAAGTGCGTGCGGCTGCGCGGCTTGGCATGGGGCATTGCGTTACTGCGCGCTTGCAACGCTTCGGGCAGTACTTCGGGCAACTGCTCTTGCGCCTGCCAATGCAAGAGCAATTGGCTTTGCGCGTCGAGCACCACGTGCATATGGCCGGCAAGGTCTGACTCGGGCTGCTCCCAGTACCAGTGGCTGCCGTCCCAGCGCATGCGCCCACTGGGCGTGGTGCGCCAGCTATGCCAAGCGACACCGCAAGCGCTGAGCCAAGCCAAGCAGCCAAGCACTTGCGGCCCAGCCTGTTGCCACAGCCATTGCCCTAGAGTTGGCATTGAAAATGGCGCTGCAAGCGCCCCAGCCAAGAGCCCCGCAGAGCTATATTTTTGATAGCACCATACGCACAGCCCGCCTAGGCTGACGACGCATAGCGTGCCTAAAAGCAGGCGCAAGCCGCGCGTTCTACCCACCGGGTAACTGACCGACGGGGCGCTGTGCATGTGAACGGGCTCAGGCGCGCTTGAAGACCAGCGTGCCGTTGGTGCCGCCAAAACCAAAGTTGTTTTTCATGGCCACGTCGATCTTGACATCGCGGGCGGTGTTGGCGCAGTAGTCCAAGTCGCACTCGGGGTCTTGGTTAAAGATATTGATGGTCGGCGGCACCTTTTGGTGGTGCAAGGCCAAAACCGTAAACACCGACTCAATGCCACCGGCGCCGCCGAGCAAATGCCCCGTCATCGACTTGGTCGAGCTGATAAGGGTTTTATGCGCATGCGCACCCAAGGCCGCTTTGATGGCATTGGTTTCGTTCAGGTCGCCCAAGGGGGTGGATGTGCCGTGGGCGTTGATGTAGTTCACCTGCTCAGGCTGCACACCGGCATTGCTGAGTGCATTGAGCATGGCGCGGCGCGGCCCGTCGGTATTGGGAGAGGTGATGTGGTATGCGTCGCCGCTCATGCCAAAGCCCGAGAGCTCGCAGTAAATCTTGGCGCCCCGTGCTTTGGCGTGTTCGTATTCTTCCAACACCATCACGCCAGCGCCTTCGCCCAACACAAAGCCGTCACGGTCTTTGTCGAAGGGGCGCGAAGCGGTGGTGGGGTCGTCATTGCGCGTAGACATGGCCCGCGCCGCAGTAAAACCACCCACACCCAGAGGCGAGATAGTGGACTCAGAACCACCCGCAATCATCACATCCGCGTCGCCGTATTCAATCATCCGTGCCGACAAACCAATCGCGTGCAAGCCGGTGGTGCATGCGGTAACGACGGCGATGTTGGGGCCTCTGAAGCCAAAGCGAATCGATACGTGGCCCGAGATCATGTTGATGATGGACGCAGGCACAAAAAACGGCGTGATGCGGCGTGGGCCGCGCGCGGTTAGTTCGCTATGGGTTTGCTCGATCAGCTGCAGGCCACCAATGCCCGAGCCAATGTTGCAGCCAATGCGCAGCGACTGCTCTTCTGACAGCGCCTCGCCCGTGGGCAAGCCCGAGTCGCGCACCGCTTGGTCGGCAGCCGCAATGCCGAAATGGATAAACGTATCCATGGTGCGAACTTCTTTGGTATTAAGGTAGTCCTCAATTTTGAAGTTTTTCACCTCACCAGCAAATTTGCACGCAAAGTCTGCTGTGTCGAATTTGCTGATGGGCCCAATACCAGACTGGCCTGCGAGCAAATTACTCCAGGCCTGGTCTACCGAATTACCAACCGGGCTAACGCAGCCCAGTCCGGTGACTACAACGCGACGTCGGGTCATACTGATCGAGGCCATTGCAGGCCGGGTTAATGGGCCAAGTAAGGGGCCAAGTCAATGGCCACCTGAAAGGCCGAGTGGCCTTAGGCCTTTTTATGGGTGTTAGCGTAGTCCACAGCGTTTTGCACTGTGGTGATCTTCTCGGCGTCTTCGTCGGGAATCTCAATACCAAACTCGTCTTCCAGCGCCATCACCAGCTCCACCGTGTCGAGAGAGTCGGCACCGAGGTCTGCCACAAAGGCCTTTTCATTGGTGACTTGGGACTCTTCTACGCCGAGTTGTTCGGCAATGATTTTTTTGACACGTGCTTCGATATCGCTCATAAGTCCCTCAAAGGGTTGTAAAGAAGTTGCAGATTTTAACCGCGCCTGGGGCCGTTTCTGCGTAAAGTCACAAGAAGAACTTTTTTAATGGCCTGCGCACTTGACGGCCCAGATGCTGTAGGACAGTGCCTACATGTACATGCCGCCATTGACATGCAGCTCTTGCCCCGTCACATAAGCCGCGTTGGCCGAGGCCAAATACGCCACCGCATGCGCGACGTCTGAGGGCTGGCCCAAATGGCCCAGCGGAATTTGCGCGAGCAAGGCTTGCTGCTGCGCCTCGGGCAAACCAGCCGTCATGTCGGTGGCGATAAAGCCCGGAGCGACGCAGTTGACGGTGATGTTGCGGCTGCCCAGCTCGCGTGCCAGGGCCCGCGTCATGCCCGCTACGCCAGCCTTGGCGGCGGCGTAATTGGCCTGACCCGCATTGCCCGAGGCTCCCACCACACTGGTGATGCTGATGATGCGGCCATAGCGCTGCTTCATCATCGTGCGCATCACCGCGCGGCTCATGCGAAACACGGCTTTGAGGTTGGTGTCGATCACCGCGTCCCAGTCGGCGTCTTTGAGGCGCATGGCCAGCATGTCGCGGGTAATACCAGCGTTGTTCACCAGCACTTGCAGCGCGCCGTGTTCCTTCACGATGGCGTCTACGGCAGCCTCGGCAGCGGGGCCGTCGGTAACGTCGAGTACCATGCCACGCAGGCTGCCAACGCCCGCCGTTGCTGCGTAAGCAGCTCCTATTTTTGTAGCACCTTCAGCGCTGGTGGCGGTACCGATAACGGTGTAGCCTTGCTGCGCCAGTTGCAATGCAATGGCCGCACCAATGCCGCGTGTAGCGCCGGTGACCAAGGCCACCTGTGCTGTGGCGTGTGCAGCCGATGGTGCTGCAGGGCTTGCTGTGTCGCTCATGCCAAGGCTCCTTGTACTTCAGCCAAACTGGCCGGGTCGAACAGGGCCAAGCCCGTGAGTTCGGGGTCGATGCGCTTGACCATGCCCGCCAGCACCTTGCCGGGGCCGCACTCGACCAAGTGCGTGGCACCGCGCGCTTTTAAAGCAGCCACGCACTCAACCCAGCGCACCGGGCCAAAGGCTTGGCGGTACAGCGCGTCTGTGATGCGCTGCGCGTCGGTTTCTACCGCTACGTCGATGTTGTTCACCAACGGGATTTGCGGCGCGGCAAACTGCAGCTCAGCCAAACGCTGGCGCAATTGCTCAGCCGCGGGCCGCATCAAACTCGAATGGAAGGGTGCCGAGACGGGCAACATGAGTGCACGTTTGGCCCCTGCGGCTTTGAGCGCCTCGCAGGCCTTTTCAACTCCCGCGCGGCTCCCGGCGATCACGGTTTGGCCTGGGTCGTTGAAGTTCACCGCCTCGGCCACCTCGCCGCTAGCGCTCGTGGACTCTGCGCAGACAGCTATGATTTTTGCAGCATCGAGACCCAAAATGGCGGCCATGGCACCGGTGCTCTGGCCGTCCACCATGGGCACCGCGTCTTGCATGGCCTGGGCGCGCAAGCGCACCAAGGGCACGGCCTGCGCCAGCGTCAGCACACCCGCAGCCACCAAGGCCGAGTACTCGCCCAGCGAATGCCCGGCTACCGCCGCCGGAGCAGCGCCGCCTTCGGCACGCCAGACGCGGTAGGCCGCAATGGCGGCCACCAGCATCACCGGCTGGGTATTGGTGGTCAGCGCCAAGGCTTCTTTAGGGCCTTGGTGAATGAGTTGGCCCAGGTCTTCGCCCAGGGCATCGCTGGCCTCGGCCAGGGTTTGCGCCACCACCGGGTGGCTGCCCCAAGCGTCGAGCATGCCCACCGTTTGCGAGCCTTGGCCGGGGAAAACAAATGCAAAATTTTTCATACGCGTTTGAAGTAAATATGCCCAAAAGGCGCGTCTGACCTGCGTAGAGCGCTACAAATTCAGCAGCACCGCACCCCAGGTGAAACCACCGCCCACGCCCTCGAGCATGAGCGTGTCACCCTTTTGGATGGTGCCATTGCGCACGGCCGTGTCGAGCGCCAAGGGGATAGACGCCGCCGAGGTATTGCCGTGCTGGTCCACCGTGACAATGAGCTTAGACAGCGGCAGCTTGAGCTTTTTCGCCGTGCTTTGCATGATGCGGATATTGGCTTGGTGCGGGATCAGCCAGTCGATGTCGGCGTCCGTCTTGCCAGCCTTGGCCAGGGTGGCGCGGGCCGCGTCTTCGAGCACGCCCACCGCCAGCTTGAAGACCGCTTGGCCATCCATTTTGAGCAGCGGGTCACCCAGCACCTGGCCACCCGAGACGGTGCCGGGCACGCACAAAATGCCCACATATTTGCCGTCGGCGTGCAAGTCGGTGGCCAAGATGCCTGGCGTCTCGGAAGCTTCGAGCACCACCGCGCCAGCGCCGTCGCCAAACAGCACGCAGGTGGTGCGGTCTTTGAAGTCCAAGATGCGGCTGAACACTTCAGCGCCAATCACCAAGGCTTTGGTGGCCGAGCCGGTTTTGATGAGCGCGTCGGCCACGGTGAGGGCGTAGACAAAGCCGCTGCACACGGCTTGCACGTCAAAGGCCGCGCAACCGGCAATGCCCAGCTTGTGCTGCAAGATGCACGCGGCAGACGGGAAGACCATGTCGGGCGTGGAGGTGGCGACGATGATGAGGTCAATCTCGGACGGCAACACGCCGGCCGCTTCCATGGCTTTGCGTGCGGCCGCAGCGCCCAGGTCGCTGGTGCAGACTTCGGGCGCAGCAAAGTGGCGGGCACGGATGCCAGTGCGCTCAACGATCCATTCGTCGGAGGTTTCTACGCCTTGGGTAGCGAGTTCGGCTGCCAGGTCGGCATTGCTTAAACGGCGCGGTGGCAAATAGCTGCCAGTGCCGGTGATACGGGAATAAGGGCTCATGCGGGCTATTGAAAGGCAGAAGTGGTCATCAACTCGTCGGGTGCCGATGCGGGTGTGGCTGCTACATCGTGCGCTGCCAACAGGGGGGCTGCTCGCGCAATGCGGGCCTGCACACGCTCCAGCAGGTTGTTACGGGCTGCATCATACGCCCGCTGCAGGGCTTGCTCGAAGGCCATGGCGTCGGCCGAGCCGTGGCTCTTGAACACCAGGCCGCGCAGGCCCAGCAAAGCCGCGCCGTTGTAGCGCCGGTGATCGACCCGGTTTTTAAAAGCCTTGAGCACCGGGTAGGCCATCACAGCGGCGATTTTGGTAAAAATATTTTTCGAAAACTCGGCGGTCAAAAAGCCGCCAATCATGCTGGCCAAGCCCTCGCTGGACTTGAGCGCCACATTGCCGACAAAGCCGTCGCAGACCACGATGTCCACCGTGCCCTTGAAGATGTCATTGCCTTCGACATTGCCATAAAAATTTAAGTCGCCGGCCTTGGCCGCTGCGCGCAGCAATTCGCCCGCTTGCTTGATGACCTCGCTGCCCTTGATGACTTCTTCGCCAATATTGAGCAGGCCCACGCTGGGGCTCTCATTGCCTTTGAGGGCCGAGACCAAGGCCGAGCCCATGATGGCAAACTGCAGCAAATGTTCGGCGCTGCAATCGACATTGGCGCCCATGTCGAGCACAGTAGTGGAGCCACCCAAGGCGTTGGGGATTTGCGGGGCAATTGCCGGGCGGTCAATGCCCTCGACGGTTTTGAGCAGGTAGCGCGCCAAGGCCATCAGCGCGCCGGTATTGCCCGCCGAAATGGCGGCAGCGGCAGCGCCCGACTTGACCTGCGCAATGGCCACACGCATCGACGAATCTTTTTTCTTGCGCATCGCCACTTCGACCGGGTCGTCCATGGTCACCACCTCGCTGGCCGCAACGATCTGCGCGCGCGCGTGCACAAAGCCGGCCAGCGCATCGGGCAGGCCGACCAACAAAAGCTGGGCATCCGCATGGGCGTCTAAAAAACTGCGGCAAGCTGGCAGGGTCACAGAGGGGCCGTGGTCGCCCCCCATGCAGTCAACAGACAGGGTAATCATCTGAACTCCATCATGCAGCAAAAAAAAAGCCCGCTGCTACACGCAGTAGCTTCGGGCCTTGTTCAGCGCATTGTGGCGCTGTGGATCAGGCTTCAGACTTGGTTTTCAGCACCTTGCGGCCACGGTAAAAACCGGTCGGGCTGATGTGGTGGCGCAGATGGGTCTCGCCGGTGGTGGATTCCACAGCAATGCCAGGCACCTTCAAAGCGGTGTGTGAGTTGTGCATCCCGCGCTTGGAGGGGGATTTTTTGTTCTGTTGGACGGCCATGTCAGGCTCCTTGAGAGGTAAGGGGGTTAGTCGGTTGCGCAAACACTGTAGTGCAATGCTGCGATAAGCCTTTGATTATAACCTAAAGACCCATGCGAGCCCGCATCAGCCCGGCGGAAGCTTCAGCGAGGCCAGCACCGCAAAGGGGTTGGGCTTGCCCGAGCTGCCCAGGCTGGGCGCATCGGCACCCGCAGTGCTGGGTACAGCAGGCTCTTCAAAACCTGGGCTCACCGCCTGGGTCGGCAATTGCACCGGGCAGACCTCGTGCAAGGCGACCAGGGGCAGCTCCATCAGCAACTCGTCTTCTACCAAGTCTTGCAAGTTGAACTGGCGGCTGGTCACCAACAGGTCTTCTTCAACCTCGGCGTCGTCGCGCTCAGCGGTGGCCTCGTCGGCCACAAAGCGGTAGCTGCGCTCGATCTCGACTGGCACGCCCACGGCTTGCAAGCAGCGCTGGCAGGTTTGCTGCAAATGCGCCTTGGCTTGCAGCGTGAGCCAAACCTCGCGCGTGGTGCCGGGCCCGTGCTGCATACTGCCCTGGGCCTGCCAGTGCACGCTGATGGCGGCGATGGCATCGGGCTCCAAGCCTTGCCAGTCCTGCGCAAGGCGCTCATATTTTTGTAGCGCTGCGAGGCCGTCGTCAGCGCCTGTCAAGCTCGATTGCTGCTCGGCAAAGGCCGCCACGTCTAAGCGTGTGGGAGAAAAATCTTTGTGCATGCTGGCAGTGTAAGAGAATCGGGCCATGAACTTAGCAGCGCGTACTTTGATTTTGGGCTCGACCTCTCGCTACCGGCGCGAACTGCTAGAGCGTTTGCGCATTCCTTTTGACGTGGCCTCGCCCGATGTAGACGAAACGCCGCGCAATGGTGAAGCCCCCGCCGCCCTGGCCCTGCGCCTGGCCTTGGCCAAGGCCCAGGCCGTAGCCGCGCGCTTTCCGCAGGCGGTGGTGATTGGCTCCGACCAAGTAGCCGACTTGCAAGGCGAAGCCTTGGGCAAGCCCGGTACGCATGAGCGCGCCGTGCAGCAGCTGCGCCGCATGCGCGCGCAGACGGTGGTGTTCCAAACCGCGGTCTCGGTGGTCTGCTTGGCAAGCGGCTTTGCACAAACCGAGTTAGCCGCAGTGCGCGTGCAGTTTCGGCACTTGAGCGACGCCGAGATAGAGGCCTACTTGCAAGCCGAGCAGCCCTATGACTGCGCAGGCAGCGCCAAAAGCGAGGGCCTGGGCATCGCCCTGCTTGAGCACATTGACAACGACGACCCCACCGCCTTGGTTGGCCTGCCCTTGATCCGCACCTGCCGCATGCTGCGCGCCGCAGGCCTGGCGCTTTTGGTCGCACCCGTTATGGCTACGCCCCTCGCGGCAGCGCCCAGCGTGCAAGCAGCCACGCTATGAGCCAAGGCCCCGCCCACGGCAAGCTCTACCTGGTGCCCGCGCCGCTGGACTTTGGCTGCGCCGAACAAGCGCCGCTCACCGACGTGCTGCCGCAGGCCACGCTGCACATCGCCGCCCATTTGCAGCACTGGATTTGCGAGAACGCCAAAACCACCCGCGCCTACTTCAAGCGCTTGCAAGCAAACGCCAGTGCCAGTGCCGCAATCAGCGCGAATGCAAATGAAAGTGCAAGTGAAAACAGCCTGAAAAGCGCACCAGCACTGCGTGAGCCGCTATCAATTCAAGAGCTTATCATCCAAGAGCTGCCGCGCGAGGCGCACAAAAAAGGCGACCATGCGGGCAGCAGCGGCAGCTTTGACGCCAAGCCCCTGCTAGTTGCCGCGCTGCCGGAAAACGGCGGGCACTCCATCGGCCTGTGCAGCGAGGCGGGCATGCCCGCCGTGGCCGACCCGGGCTCCTCGGTGGTGCGCGCCGCGCACGAGCTGGGGCTAGAGGTCGTGCCCCTGGTGGGTCCGGTGTCTTTGCTCTTGGCCTTGGCCGCCAGTGGCCTCAATGGCCAGAACTTTGCCTTTGTCGGCTACCTGCCGCAAGACGCGGCCGAGCGCAAGCTGCGCATTGCGCAGCTGGAGTCGATGGCGCTGAAAACCGGGCAGACCCAAATCTTCATCGAAACGCCCTATCGCAACGCTGCCCTGCTGGCTGCTTTGCTACAAAATTTAGAGCACAACACGCGCTTGGCGCTTGCTTGCGGACTGACTTTGCCCAGCGCCAGCGTGCAATGCAAAAGCGCCAAAACCTGGCGCCAACAGCCACCTGCTTTGGGCAAAGACACGCCCGTGGTGTTTGCCATTGGCCGCTAGCAGTGCCGCTAGCAAAGCCTGTACCTTGATTGGCAAACCCATCCCTCATCCGCCACGCCAGCCACGCCAGCCACTGCGAAAGTCTCAGCATGAATACACCCGCACCCGCGTTCGACGCCCTGCTCTACAGCGGCATGCTGCTCCTTCCCGTGCTGATGCTGAGCGCATGGGCTTGGCTGCTCTGGCAGGCCAGGCCACTGGGGCCTCTGTGGCCGCCGCGCGATCTGTCGCGCAAGCTGGCGCGCGAACTGTCTTACACCACCTTGCTCTGCTTGCAAATTTTCAGGCTGCCGCTGGAGCTGCTGATGCTGCGCGCCGCTCTGTTGGGCATCATGCCGGTGGAGTTTTCCATGCTGGGCTACAACTACGACGTGCTCACCGGTTTGGGCGCTTTGCTGCTCACCATCGCCAGCGCCTTGCGTGGGACTTTGCCTAAACCCCTGCTTTGGGCTTGGAACCTGCTGGGCATTGCCTGCCTGGTGGTGATTGCCGCGTTGGCCCTGCTGACCTCGCCCAGGCTGCACGCCTTTGGCACCGAGGCCGCGCACATCAACACCTGGGTGCAATTCTTTCCCTATGCGCTATTGCCGATCGTGTTGGTCAGTTTGGCGGTGCTAGGGCATGTGCTAATGACGCACAAGTTGCTCTTAAAAAAATAGCGCTCAACGCAGCGTTGGCGCTACTTTCAGAGCCTTGATCATGCCCTCGCCCATAGCCGCGCCAAAGCGTTTGGCGAGCTTTTCGGCCACGTTGTCGCGCACGGTGTAGTCGACGATGTCTTCGGCTTTGACCACTTCGCGGGCCACGTAATCGAGGTTGCCCAGGCCGTCGGCCAGGCCCATGCTGACGGCTTGTTGGCCGCTCCAAAACAGGCCGCTGAAGATCTCCGGGCTTTCTTTCAAACGCGCGCCGCGCCCAGCTTTGACGGTGTCAATAAACTGCTGGTGAATTTGGTTGAGCATGGCCTGGGCATAGGCGCGCTGTTTCTCGGTTTGCGGGCTGTACGGGTCTAAAAAGCCTTTGTTTTCCCCTGCGGTGAGCAGGCGGCGCTCGACGCCGAGTTTGTCCATCAGACCGGTAAAGCCAAAGCCGTCCATCAGCACGCCAATGCTGCCCACGATGCTGGCTTTGTCGACAAAAATTTTGTCTGCGCCTACGGCAATGTAGTAAGCCGCCGAGGCGCACGACTCTTCGACCACGGCGTAAATCGGCTTTTTGTACTTGGCCTTGAGGCGTTTGATTTCGTCGTTCATGATGCCCGCCTGCACAGGGCTGCCACCGGGCGAGTTGATGAGCAAAACCACGGCCTGCGTGCCATCGTCTTCAAAGGCGGCGCGCATGGCACCGACAATGTTGTCGGCACTGGCGTCGCCGCCCGAGGCGATTTCGCCTTTGATCTCGACCACCGCCGTGTGCGGGGTGCTTTTGTCGGTGCCTGCGCTGCCACGGTGGAACAGCAACCACCCGCCGACCAAGAGCAAAACCAGCCAGCTCAGGCGGGTGAACATCTTGAAGCGGCGGCTGGCGCGCTGCTCTTCGAGCGCGGCGTAGGCCAACTTTTCTAGCGTGGCGCGTTCCCAACCGGGCTGCAGGGGCGCTGTGGCGATCGCTTCAGGCGCTATACTTTTAGTAGCTGCCTGCGCAGTTTCTATGCGGCTTTGCGGCGTTTTTTCTTCTAAATCTGCAGGCAGGGTATCGGGCTGCGCGGGGTGATCGTGGGTGTTGTCATTCATAGCGTCACTTTAGCTGTTTGCAAAGGCATGTGCGCAGTGCAGGGCTTTAAAACAGGGGCTGGAGCGGGTGCTGGGCATGCCAGTAGACCACGCCCGCTTGCTCGCTGAGCGCAATTTTCACCAAGCCGCCCGTGCAGGGCCCGCCCGCGCAGGCCCCGGTGGCGGGCTGGTAGGCCGCGCCGTGGGTAGCGCAGAGCAACCACTGGCCGGTGTCGTCAAAAAAGCGGTTGGGCTGCCAGTCCATCTCCATGGCCACATGGGCGCAGCGGTTCAAGTAGGCGTGGGCCACGCCCTCAAAGCGGATGGCAAAGGCGCGGCAAGTTTGGCCTGCGTACTGCACATCGAAGGGCACGGCTTCGCCGCCGTCTAGCAGGTGCTGGCTGTTGCACAGGGCAATGGCTTGCGCGCTGGCTTCGGGCATGGCCGCTGGCATGGTCGCGGGCAGCGCCTGCCGAGGGTGCAACGGGTGCAAGGGGTGCTCAGCCATGCTGGGCCAACCAGTCGGCCAGATCGCCCACGTTGTGCGCCACATGCAGCGGGCCCAAGGCGGCAAAGGCCTGGGGCTCGTGCGCGCCGTAGCTCACGCCGACGCTGGGGCAGCGCGCGTTCAAAGCCATTTGCAGGTCGTGCGTGGTGTCGCCCACCATCAGGGTACGCTCAGGGCTGGTGCCCAGCTCGGCCATCAGCTCGTGCAGCATCAGCGGGTGTGGTTTGCCCTGGGTTTCGTCAGCGGTGCGCGAGGCGTCAAACACGCCATGCAGTTCGACCGAGTGCAGGGCTTGGTCGAGGCCGCGGCGGCTTTTGCCAGTGGCCACAGCCAGCAAATGGCCGCGCGCCTTGAGCGCGTGCAGCAGGCCCAGTGTGCCCTCAAACAGCGCAATCTCGTCTTGCTTTTGCATGTAGTGAAATCGGTAGCGCGCGCCCAGCTCGGGGTATTTTTCTTGGGGCACATCGGGCGCGGCGTGGGCCAAGGCTTCCATCAGGCCCAGGCCGATCACATACGACGCCGCCTCGCGCGTGGGCATGGCCCCGCCCACGTCTTGCACCGCCGCTTGGATGCAGCGCACGATGATTTGCGTAGAGTCAAACAGGGTGCCGTCCCAGTCGAAGGCGATCAGGTCGAAGCGGCGTGCGCCTGGCTTGGTGCCCGTGGGCGTGAAGGGTGATGCGGGTGTTGAAAAATCCATGGGCAATAGTATCTCTCAGCCTGGTGACAATGGTGCTGCCCTGCGCCGCGCGAATCGCCGACAATATGCGCTGCAGTTCAAAAAAATACCGGAGACACGCCGTGGAAGTTTCATTCAGCCAAGAGATCGAGTCCCTGCGCTTGGGCGCGGGGCAGGCCTTTCACGGTGAGGGCATCTTGGCGATTACCAAAGCCTTGCTGCAGTCGGGCGTGGCCTATGTGGGCGGCTACCAGGGCGCGCCGGTCTCGCACCTGCTCGACGTGATGGTGCAGGCCAAGGCCTATATGGACGAGCTGGGTGTGCACGTAGAGGCATGCGCCAACGAAGCCTCGGCTGCGGCCATGTTGGGCGCCAGCATCCACTACCCGCTGCGTGGCGCGGTGACCTGGAAGAGCATCGTCGGCACCAATGTGGCGGCCGATGCGCTCTCCAACCTCTCGTCCCCCGGCGTACTCGGCGGCGCGCTGATTGTTGTGGGCGAAGACTTTGGCGAGGGTGCCAGTGTGATCCAAGAGCGCACGCACGCCTTTGCGCTCAAGTCCACCATGTGCCTGCTCGACCCCCGGCCCGAGCTGGGCCATATGGTGAATACGGTGGAGCATGCCTTTCGCCTCTCAGAGGCCTGCAACATGCCCGCGATTTTGGAACTGCGCATCCGCGCTTGCCATGTGCGTGGCAGCTTTGTTTGCAAAGACAACGTAGCGCCCGCCATTTCCACCAAGGCGCTGATGGCCGAGCCCGCCAGTTTTAACTACGACAAGCTGGCGCATCCACCGGTGACCTTTGGCCATGAGAAGCGCAAAGTTGAAGAGCGCATCCCCGCTGCGCGACGCTACATTGTTGAAAACAATTTAAACGAGTTGATGCCCGGCGAGCACACGCAACTGGGCATCATTGTGCAGGGCGGGGTGTACAACACGCTCATTCGCGCGCTGCAGCAGTTTGGCTTGGCCGACGCCTTTGGTGAGAGTGCCATTGCGCTCTTGGTACTCAACGTCACCTGCCCGTTGGTGCCCGACCAAATTGCGCAATTTGCACTGGGCAAACACGCCGTGCTGGTGGTGGAAGAGGGCTCGCCCGAATACATCGAGCAAGAGGTGTCCACCATTTTGCGCAGGCAAGACGTGCAAACCAAACTGCACGGCAAAGACATGCTGAGTGCCACTGGCGAATACACCGCCGAGGCCATGGCGCGGGGCTTGGGCGCGTTCTTGGCCCAGCACCTGCCCAGCGCGGCGGTGGGCGATGGCCTGGCTTGGCTGGCGGGCAATGCCGAGCGCCGCACTGCAGTCGCCGCCACCCTGGGCAAACCGCTACCGATTCGCCCGCCCGGTTTTTGCATAGGCTGCCCCGAGCGCCCGGTGTTCTCAGCGCTCAAACTGGCGCAGCAAGACCTGGGCCCCGTACACATTGCGGCCGACATTGGCTGCCACGCTTTTGGCACCTTTGCGCCCTTCTCTTTTGGCCACTCGATCTTGGGCTATGGCATGAGCCTGGCCAGCCGCGCAGGCGTCTCGCCGATGATGCAACGGCGCACCCTGTCCATCATGGGTGACGGCGGTTTTTGGCACAACGGCCTGCTCACCGGCGTGCAAAGCGCGCTCTTCAACAACGACGACGCGGTGCTGATGATCTTCAAAAACGGCTACACCGCAGCCACCGGCACGCAAGACATTTGGTCTACGCCCAGCCAGCGCTCCAAAGACGCCGCCACCGACAAAGGCGCCAGCAGCGCGCACGCCAACCAGTCGATCGAGCGCACCCTGCAAGGCATGGGCGTGCAATGGATGCGCACCGTCACCACCTACGAAGTAGCCAAGGTGCGCGAGACCATCAAGCAGGCCTTCACCAGCGACTTCAATGGCCTGAAAGTCATCATCGCCGAGGGCGAATGCCAGCTCGAGCGCCAGCGCCGCATCAAACCCTGGATCGCCAGCCTGCTACAAAAAAAAGAGCGCGTTGTGCGCGTCAAATATGGCGTAGACGAAGATGTCTGCAATGGTGACCACGCCTGCATCCGCCTCTCGGGTTGCCCCACCCTCACGCTGAAAGACAACCCCGACCCATTGAAGGTAGACCCAGTGGCCACCGTGATCGACGGCTGCGTGGGCTGCGGTCTATGCGGCGAGAACGCGCATGCCGCCACGCTCTGCCCCTCGTTTTACCGGGCCGAGGTGATTCAAAACCCGCGTTGGCATGAGCGGCTGTTGCATGGCCTGCGCCAAGGTTTTATTCGCGCTTTGCAGTCGGCTTGATATGGCTTTTTTCTTGTTTTCTGGGCGAGGCCAAACCGCGGCTTGCCCCGCTCACACCCCCCGCCCTGTCTCGCCCCGCCAGCAATCCATACCAAAAGCAATATGAATAAAAAACCCATATCCCTTTTAATCTGCGCCCTCGGCGGCGAAGGCGGCGGCGTCCTCACCGAATGGATCATCGACACCGCGCGCCACGCAGGCTACCCGGCCCAGGCCACATCCATCCCTGGCGTGGCGCAGCGCACGGGGGCCACCACCTACTACATCGAAGTCTTTCCGCTCACGCTGGCCGAACTGGCAGGCAAGCGCCCGGTGTTCAGCCTGAACCCGGTGCCCGGCGCGCTCGACGCCATGGTCTCGTCGGAGCTTTTAGAAACCACGCGGCAAATTGGCAATGGCATGGCCACGCCCGATCGCACCTGCGTCATCACCTCATCGGCGCGCACACTCACCACCGAAGAGCGCATGCAGTTGGGCGATGGGCGCGCGGCCAGTGAGCCGCTACTGGCCACGGTGGCCGCCTTCAGCCGCGAGCACTATGTGCTCGACATGGCAACCATGGCCAAAGAAGCGGGCACCGTGGTCAGCGCAGTGATGCTCGGGGCCGTGGCGGGCAGCGGGCTCTTCCCTTTTAGCCGTGCCGACTACGAGGCCGTGGTAGCCGCTGGTGGCAAGTCGGCGGCAGCGAGTTTGCGCGGCTTGGCTTTGGCCTACGCCGCCGTGAGCGCGCCGCGTGTGCAAGCGGCCTACGTTGCCGAAGTGCTACAAAATAATGAGCAGTCTACGCACAGCCCACAAGGCTTAGTGGCCAATTTTGCTGCTGATTTCGCTACTGATTCGGGCGTCAATGCAGCCACCAATTTACCCGCCGAACTGGCGGCGCAATTTCCGCAGCCCGTGCACGCCATGCTGGCCCTGGGCCACACGCGCATGCGCGACTACCAAGACGCAGCCTACGCGCAACTTTATGTCGACCGCCTGGCCCAAGTGCTGGCTGCCGAACGCGCTGCCGACCCGTCGGCCACGCACGGCTTTGCCACCACGCAAGAGATGGCACGTTGGTTGGCGCTGTGGATGGCCTTTGATGACATCGTGCGCGTGGCCGATCTCAAAAGCCGCGCCAGCCGCTGGCAGCGGGTCAAGGCCGAGGTCAAAGCGCAAGACGCCGACCTCGTCCAACTCTATGACCACTTCAAGCCTGGCGTGCCCGAGTTTGCCGCCTTGCTGCCCGCCGCTCTGGCGACCCGTATCACCGCCTGGGACCGGGCCCGCGTGCTGCGCGGCAAGCTGCCTTGGGCCCTGCCCCTCAAAGTGGGCACGCATTCCGTGTTGGGCATGTTGGCGCTGCGCATATTGGCCAGCTTGAAGTGGCTGCGCATGCGCGGCCAGCGCTACGCTACCGAGCAAGCCATGATCGAACAATGGCTGCTCGGCGTGGTGCATGGCACGCAGCGCCACTGGCAACTCGGCCACGAGCTGGCCCTGTGTGGCCGCCTCATCAAAGGCTATGGCAGCACCAATGAGCGCGGCAAAGACAGCCTGCTGCACGTGCTGCAGCATTTGGCGCATGGCAGCGATGCCGCTGTGGCTGCAAAAGCCATCGCAGCCGCACGCCAAGCCGCCTTGGCCGACGACGCAGGCAAAGCTTTCGACAACACTCTGTTGGCGCACGGCGTACCCGCGCGCGAAGTCAAGGCCGTGCCGATGCGCTTTGTGCGCAATGCCAGCAAAAGCCAGACCCTGGGGAAAGCCTGATACCCAAAGCGCAGGACTTGTTATAAAACATAAGCTGTTGCTGTAGAACATTCACCCTTTCCCACTTGGAGACACCATGGCCCGCATTTTTGCTTTTCCATCTTCTTTCAAAGCCGCTGCATTAGCCCTAGCAGCAGTGGCCGCTTTGGCCTCTGGCAGCGCCAGCGCGCAAGACAAAGCCGTCACCCTCAAGCTCTCTAGCTGGGTGCCTGCGCAGCACGCGCTCAACCCTGCCCTGCAAGCCTGGGCCGACAGCCTCAAGGCGGCCTCAGGTGGCTCGCTCAACACCATCTTGTTCCCCTCGGAGCAACTGGGCAAAGCCTTTGACCACTACGACATGGCGCGCGACGGGATTGCCGACTTTGCCTACATCAACCCCGGCTACCAGCCGGGTCGCTTCCCGGTGTTTGCTACCGCGTCCCTGCCCTTTATGGTGAACAACGCCAAGGCCGGTTCTGGTGCAATCGACGCGTGGTATCGCGCCTATGCCGCTAAAGAAATGAAAGACGTGCATTTCTGCTTCGCCTTTGCCCACGACCCTGGCACCTTTCACTCACGCAAAAAAATCAGTCTGCCCAGTGACCTCAAGGGCATGAAGATCCGCCCCGCCACCGCGACCATTGGTCAAATGGTTACCTCGCTGGGCGGCACCAATGTGCAGTCGTCTGCGCCCGAAGCGCGTGACGTGCTGGAGCGCGGCGTGGCCGACGCCATCACCTTCCCCTGGGGTTCGTTGACCTTGTTTGGCATTGACAAAGTGGTCAAGTACCACATGGACACGGCGCTCTACGTCACCCCTTTTGTATGGGCCATGAACACCGACAAATACAACGCCCTGTCCGCCAGCCAGAAGAAGGCTGTTGACAGCCATTGCACCAGCGAGTGGGCCGAGAAAGTAGGCAGCGCCTGGGCCGACTTTGAGATCGCAGGCCGCACCAAGCTCAAGGCCGACCCCAACCGCGAGGTCTACCAGCTCACGCCCGACCAACTCGCCGCTTGGCGCGGTGCTATGGGCCCGGTCGAAACGCAATGGGCCGAGGGCGTGAAGAAGGCGGGGCAAGACCCCAAAGCCGTGCTCGATGCCTTCAAAGCCAGCTTGGCCAAGTACAAGTCGGCGCTGTAAATGCAGCGCCAGGATAAAAACCTGGCCGACCGCTTGATCAATGCGATCGAGTGGCTGGCGGCTATGTTTGTGGGCATCGTGGCGCTGAACATTTTTGTGGCCGTGGTGCTGCGCAAGTTCTTCAGCACCTCGATCCCTGACGCCTACGACTTTGGCCGCATGCTCCTGGGCATTTTGATCTTTTGGGGCATTGCTGCCACCAGCTACCGGGGTGGCCACATCACGGTCGACTTGGTCTGGCAGGCCGCCAACAAAAACTGGCGACGCGTGATCGACGTGTTTGCCACCGTGGTTCTGCTCTTTGTGGTCACGGTGCAAACCGCCATGCTGTTTGACAAAGTGCGTGGCACCTTCACCGACAACGTGCAAACCTATGACCTCAACATCCCCACCTGGCCGTTTTACGCCGTGGCCTGGGCGGGCGATGTGTGTGCCGTGATTTTGATCGCCATCCGTACCTGGCGTTTGATCGCCAAGCCCGAGGCCTTGGAAGCCGAACACGCTGCCGAGCACCGCGTTGAATAACCCACAGGGCACCCTATTTTGAGCACCGATATTGTCGCCCTGCTGGGCTTTGTTTCCCTCTTCGTCCTCATGCTCTTGCGCGTGCCCGTGGGCATGGCCATGGGCTTGGTTGGCGTTACCGGCTACAGCTACATCGTCGGCCCCGGCCCGGCGCTCAAGCTAGTGGGCCAAACCTCGATGCGCACCGTCACCGACTACACCTTTGGCGTGATCCCCATGTTCATGCTGATGGGCGCTTTGGTTTCCGTCTCGGGTGTGAGCCGCGAGCTGTTCAAAGCCGCCAACTCCATGATCGGCCATTTGCGCGGTGGCCTGGGTGTGGCCACAGTGCTTGCCTGCGGTGGCTTTGCCGCCATCTGCGGCTCCTCGGTGGCCACTGCAGCCACCTTTTCTGCGGTGGCCTACCCCGAGATGCGGCGCTTCAACTACCCGCAGTCTTTCTCGACCGGCGTGATCGCTGCGGGTGGCACCCTGGGGGCCATGCTGCCGCCTTCAACCGTGCTAGCGGTCTATGCCATCTTGACCCAGCAAGACATTGGTAAGCTTTTCATGGCGGGCATTTTGCCGGGCTTGCTGGCCATGCTGATGTACGTGCTGACCATTGCCATCATCGTGCGCGTGCGGCCCAACTGGTTGCCTGCAGGCGAGCTCAAGCCTTGGAACGAACGACTGCAAGACGTCAAAGCCGTGTGGGCGCCGCTGGTGCTCTTCATCTTTGTCATCGGTGGTTTGTACGGCGGCTTCTTCACGCCCACCGAGGCCGGCGGCGTGGGAGCCAGCGGCGCGTTTATTTTGGGCCTGGTACGGCGCAAACTCGACGGCCCCAAAATCAAAGAGGCCCTGCTGTCGGCCACCCGCACCGCCGCAGCGGTGTTCACGGTGCTAATCGGTGCGTTGCTGTTTGGTTATTTTTTAACCATCACGCAAAGCCCGCAAAAGCTTACCGCCTTCCTCACGGGCCTGGGCGTGGGGCGCTATGGCGTGTTGGCGCTCATCATGCTCATGTACTTGGTGCTGGGCTGCTTGATGGACGCCATGGCCATGATTATTCTCACCGTGCCCATCATCTTCCCGGTGGTGGTGGCCATGGGTTTTGACCCGATTTGGTTTGGCATCATCATCGTCATGACGGTGGAGCTGGGGCTGATCCACCCGCCAGTGGGCATGAACGTCTTCGTCATCAAAAGCGTGGTGAAAGACGTGAGCTTTACCACCATTTTCAAAGGCGTTTTGCCCTTTGTAGCGACCGACATCATTCGCCTCATCATCTTGATCGCCTTCCCCATCATCGCGCTGTGGTTGCCCGGCCGCATGGGCTAGCGTGCTAGCGTTTTATGAGCAAAGAAAGCATCTACCGCGTACACGTGGAGTTTGGCGACTGCGACCCGGCGCGCATCGTCTGGTTCCCTAATTTCTTCCGCTGGATCGACGCCGCCTCGCGCCACTTCTTCGTGCAATGCGGCGTGCCGCCCTGGCACGAGACCGAGCAAACTTTAGGCATCAACGGCACGCCCTTGGTTGACACCCACGCCCGCTTTGTCGCCACCGCCAGCTACGGCGACGTGCTGCACATCCACAGCTCCATCAGCGAATGGCGCGGCAAAAGCTTTGTGCAAAGCCACCGCGTGCTGCGCGGCGAAACTTTAATTTTGGAATGCCAAGAAGTGCGCATCTTCTCGGCCCCGCGCGCCGACGGCACGCCGGGAATTCGGGCCATGCCCATACCCGAGGCTATTCGCAGCTTGTGCGCATAGCAGCCTTGCCGACCACAGCAGCCCTTGCGCTTTAGCGCCCACCGTCCCCCACCAGCGCATAGGGCGCCCAATGGATAGGATGGCCATAGGAGGGCTTGGCCATGACTTTGAGCATGGCTTGGCGCAGGCTCTCGGCCTTGGGCGCTTGTGGGTTTTGCGCGTAGTGGGCAAAGGTCGCCACCATCAAGTCTTTGGCGCTGCCACTGTAGACCGACCAATGCGTCACCACCACGCTGCGCGAGCCAGCATAGAAAAAGCCGCGCGCCAAACCGCTCAAGGCCTCGTCGGCTTGACCGTCGGCCGAGGCCGTGTTGCAGGCCGAAAGCACCACCCAGTCGGCATTGAGCTTGAGGCCCAGCACATCGCTCAGCAGCAGCAAAGAGCTTTGGATACGGCCCGCCGTGGCGCTGGTAGCGGCCATGGCCAAAGACGGTTGGTCCAGGCCCGGTAGGTCATTGGCTTTGAGCCCGTGGGTCGAAAACGCCAGCACCCGTTTGCGCCGCAAAGCGCCGCTGCTGCTGGCCAGCAGCACGCTGTCGCGCGTAGCCCGCGCGCCCAAGACCACGTCGGTCTGCGGGTTGGCCTGCAGCGAGTGGGCGATCTCCAGCACCTCGTCTTCGGTGTCAAACAAGCGCGGCAATATGTCGCCATAGTCGGGCCTGGCGCGCAGCGTTTCGCTCAACTCCAATGCGATAGGCGCTACCATTTCTGTAGCTGCTAACGCACGTTTGGCGGGCGTCTCAGGCCTTTTTTCTTCTGAATGGAGCTTAAAAATTGGGTCGGCCCAGGCCATCAAAGCCTCGGGCGCTGAAGGCGCTTTGGCAAACAGTTTGGTGGCCAGCCAAGCCGTCACGCTGGGCACGTGGCTGATGGCGATTTGCCGAATCAACCAGGGCCATTGCGCAGCGGGCACACCTTGGCCGGGCACCCGCGTGGCGCTGGCATCGGGCCCCGGCGCGGTGAGCAAGAGGCCAAACGGGATTTGCCCCAACTCGCCCCCGGCCGCCACCACCAAGTGCTTTTTACCAGCCCATACTTGGGCTACAGGGGCCAGCAGGCGCTGGTAAATGGCGTAGGCGTTGCGCAGGCTGAAGTCGGGCGGGCGGTGCGTACTGCTGTCTTCGGCCAAGGTGCGGCGCAGCTCGCGCACCAGCGCTGCCAATTCGCTTTGCGGCAGGAGCACGCGGGCAAAGGCGGGCGCGCCATCCGCAGCCAGGGCCCAGACGTAAACGGCGTCTGGCGTGGGCAAAAGCATCAGCAGGGCCTCATTGGCACCTATGCCCTGGCGAATGCTTTGCGTGCTGGGTGCTTG
Source organism: Betaproteobacteria bacterium (assembly GCA_947448675.1). GTDB lineage: Bacteria > Pseudomonadota > Gammaproteobacteria > Burkholderiales > Burkholderiaceae_C > CANFOR01. The sequence goes on along the minus strand of CANFOR010000003.1, from coordinate 6,171 downwards.
CGGCCGCACCAGGCGGTCGTAATCTGGAAATCCCTGCTGGATTTTGGCATGCAATTGGCTTCTAATGCGCTCCAGTTCTGCGATTCGCGCTCTCATTTTGGTAGCAACGTCAGGCAATGGCGAGGCCGCGTCGCCCGCGTCACCTTGCAAATAATTGCGCAATGCAGCGGTTTCGTTTTTAGCGTCTTGGTCTTGCCGCACCCACTCGGCCAGGGCCGGGTCTTGCGCGGCCGAGCGCACCGCTGCGTCGGCCAACGCGCCTTGCACCACGCCGCCGCGCACCCAGTCGGCCACGCCCAGGGCTTGCAGGGGGTCTTCACCCGGCGTGGTGGCCAGGGCTTCGAGGTAGGCGGCAAAAATCGCGGCGCGAATTTCTTTGCGCACGCCGTGGTTTTCAGAGTAGTCGGCATTGCTGGGCAAGAGCTGGTTTTGCACCGACAGTTTGAGCAAAGCCAAGGCCTTGGCTTTGTCAGCGGGCACGGCGCTTTGCCACAGGGCTGCACCTTGCAAGCCTTGGGCGTTGGCGGTGAACAAATGCTGCTCACCAAAAGTGCGCTTGTATCTCTGGGCGCTTTGCGCAAACAAAGGCGCAGCCTCAGGGCCACGGCCAGTGTGCAGGTAAACCAGGCCGCGCTCGTAGCCCATTTGGGCGCGGGCTTGCTGGGCGCTGGTGCTGGCCGCTGCGTCGAGCCGGGCCAACTCGGCCGCCGCTGGCGCCCAATGCTTTTGCCCACCCATACTCAGCAAGATCAAGCGCATTTTGGCTACGCGCCAAGGGTGGGTGGGCTCATAGCCCATGTTGGCGGTGATTTCGTCAGCCTGGCGTGCCAGCTTTTCTGCAGCAGCAAACTCGCGCTGGACAAAGCGCAGGTTGGCTGCGCTCTCGTAAATCGCCATGCGCTGCACCAACGGGAGCTCGAGCTCTTTGGCGGCGCGCAGGTGCTTGGCCAAAGACGCTTCGGCCTGGGAGTACAGGCCCAGGTCGCGCGCCAGGGCGGTGCTGCGGGCTAGCGCGTCAGACAAATCCACCCCCGGGCCGATGCGCTGCGCACGGCCTTCCTTGGCAACCAATTGCACGGTATAGCGCGCGCTTTGCTCGGCCTCGTGGGCGGCTTGCAAGGCCTTCTCGCGCTGGCCTGCATTTCGCAGCAGGGTGCAGCGGGCCATGTCGAGTTGGTACTTGGCGCGGGCGATGTTGACTTGCTGCCAAACTTGCTTGGCCCCGGGCTCGGCGCTGGCCACCTGGCTGCGTGCTTCGGCGGCTTTTTGCTCGGCCTGCTCGGGCTGAAACTGCTGGGCCAGCATCTCGGCAAAGCGGGCTGTGCAAAAACTCTTGGTCCAGGCATTGGCGGTGTTGGCGCAGGCATCGCGCATCCACTGGTTAGCTTGCGCGTAGTCTTGGCGGTACTGGTAGGTCAAGGCCAAGTTCAGGCGTGGCACCCAGTTGGGCACGGCGGCGGCCCAGGCCCGCAAAGTGTCTTCACGCTGGACGCGCTCGCCCAACATTTGGGCCGCGACTTCTTTCTCCACAAAGTGTTTGTCCAGCGCCTCGGGCGTGGCCCCTTGTGGCACCGGCGCGGCCAGCACGGCTTCGAGCCGCTGCTGCTCTTGTGGGCTAACGCGGCGAAAGCTGGCGTCGAGCTGCGCATCTTGCGCCAAGGCAGGGCCCACCGCACAGAGGCAGAGCGCCGCATACAGCCAGCGCAGCCAGCTCAAGCGCTAGCTCCGCGTCGCCCGACCCAGTAGGTGGCGCCTTCGGGGCCATAACGTTCATCGTGCAGGGTGTCGCGCAGCAAGGCAAAGCGGTCGCCGGGCAACAGATGCTGGGTTTTGCCATCGACGGTGAGCCACATTTCGCCTTGCACCAGCAAGGCGCTGGCGTCAAAGGGGTGGCTGTGCTCGCCCGCTACAGTGTTGGCGAGCCATTCGCGCGCCAACACCTCGGGATAGCCTTGGGCTTGGGTGGCGGCTTCAAATTCTGCAAAACTAATATGCATGGTTTTCTCCTCGATAAATCGAACAAAATGCCTTGGAACACCCATTCTATGTGCTTAAGCAGCTACAAAATCAATAGCGCACGAAAATCGTTCACATTGGTATGGGTGGGCCCGGTGAAGAGCAAATCGCCCAGTGGTTCGAAGTAGCCGTAGGCATCGTTGCGGCTTAAATAGTCATTGATTTTCATGCCGAGCTGCTCTGCTTTGCGTAGGGTGTCGGGCGCGACGAAAGTACCGGCGTTGTCTTCCACGCCGTCAATGCCGTCGGTGTCAGCAGCCAAGCCCCAGACGCTGGCCTGGCCTTGCAGGGCCAGGGCCAGGCCCATGCAAAACTCGCCTGCGCGGCCTCCCCGGCCAGGCTTGCCTGGGGTAGCCGCTTGGCCCGTAGCGCTGAGGCCCATTGCGGGCGTGCTGGCAGCAGGCTTGCGTACCGTCACCGTGGTCTCGCCGCCGCTCAAAATCACGCAGGGTTTTTGCCATGCGCCTTGGCCGCGTGCCACGGCCCGCGCCAGGGCTGCATGCACCTTACCGACCTCGCGCGACTCGCCTTCCATTTCGTCGCTCAAGATGTATGCCGCCAGGCCCGCTTGCCGCGCCAGTACCGCTGCTGCTTCCAAAGACTGCTGCGGTGTGGCGATCACGTGCACCGTTTGCGCAGCAAAAATCGGGTCGCCAGGTTTGGGCGTTTCTAAGGCATTGTTACGCAGCAAATCGGCCACCGAGGCAGGCAGGCTGTGCGTGTAGCGCTCTAAAATTTGTAGCGCATCGAGGCAAGTCGTGGCGTCGGGCACAGTCGGGCCACTGGCAATGGTGCTGGGGTCGTCACCTGGCACATCGCTAATGGCAAGCGTCACCACGCGCGCAGGCGCACAGGCCGCAGCCAAGCGCCCGCCCTTGATGCGCGAGAGGTGTTTGCGCACGCAGTTCATCTCGCCGATGCTGGCGCCACTGGCCAGCAGTTCTTGGTTGATGCGCTGCTTGTCGGCCAGCGTCAAACCCTCCGCCGGCAGGGTCAGCAAAGACGAGCCGCCGCCGGAGATGAGGCACAGCACCAGGTCATGCTCGGTGAGCCCCTGCGCCATGGCCATGATGCGCTCGGATGCCGCCAGGCCTGCTGCATCGGGCACGGGGTGGGCAGCCTCCACCACTTCAATGCGCTGCGCCAGGCCCACCAGGCTCGCAGGTCGCGGCGGCGTGTGGCCGTAGCGTGTGACCACCAAGCCGCTGAGCGGCGCGTCCCAGCCCGCATGCGCAGCCCACAGCGCCTCGACCGCCTGGGCCATCGCCCCCGCCGCCTTGCCCGCGCCCAGCACGATGGTGCGGCCACCACTCGCGCGCGTGGGCGGCGGGGGCAGATAAGCTGAGGTGTTGTGCAGTGGCAGCGCCCGCGTGACGGCGGCTTGGTAAAGCTGTTCTAAAAATTCGCGCGGCTGGCGGCGCGGATTGCATGGTGTCATAGGCGTCTCCTGGCGCTATTGTGCTTGAGCTAGGCCAATGTGCGCATCAACTTATCGATACATATTGTTTCAAATATAAACGACCACCTAGGCTGCAACAGGAACTCGACAGCCAAACAGGAGTCTTATTTTTTGTCACAAAGCCACCTCAAGCGACTGACGCTCGCAACCTCAATTCACCCTCTGGAGACACGCATGAGAAAAATATTTTTTGCATTCTTTGCCTTAGTGCTCGCCTTTCTCAGCGCTTGCGCCAGCATGTACGCTGCAGCTCCTGGCAATATGAAAGACGGCATGATGGTCAATAGCAAAGGCCTGACGCTCTACACCTTTGACAAAGATGTAGCGGGCAGCGGCAAGTCGGTTTGCAACGGCGACTGCGCCGTGAAATGGCCACCCATGTTGGCTGCCGACGCCGACAAAAGCAACGGCGACTGGAGCGTGGTGATGCGTGACAACGGGCAAAAACAATGGGCTTACAAAGGCAAACCTTTGTACACCTGGCCTGAAGACCAAGAGCCTGGCGACAAGTTTGGCGACAACTACCTCAAAGTTTGGCACATCGTCAAATAGCGGTGTAGTCATGTACAAAACCATTCAAAGATGCAGCGCGCTCTTACTCTGCGCAGCCAGTGCATGGGCCAGCGCTGCGACCGTTCAAATTAGCGTGTTAGACAAAGAAGGCAAACCCGTACCCGACGCCGTGGTGGTGGTGCAACCCGCTACAGCAGGCACGCCCCGTGTGGCGCTGCCCCTGCAAGCCACGATCAACCAAGAAAAAATGCGGTTTGCGCCCTTGGTAACGCTCGTCAGCGTAGGGGCCAAGATTCGCTTTGTAAACAACGACCCCTGGGAACACCATGTGCGAGGCTCGGCTACGGGCCTAGCGCAATTTGACAGCAACGCCGGTGGTGGCTTTGAGCTGCGCTTAGGGGCCAAGCCCGAAGGCAAAGCCGCAGAGAGCGCGGAAAGCACCTTTAACAAAGCTGGCGCCGTGCTCTTAGGTTGCCATTTGCATGCGTCGATGCGCGGCCATATTTATGTGAGCGACTCGCCCTGGGCCGCGCTCACCAATGCCGAAGGTATTGCCAGCTTTGAAAACTTGCCCAATGGCCTAGCGCAGGTACGCACTTGGCATTCTGACCAATTGCTCGACCTGCCGCCTCAGCGCATTACGGTAGGCGCAACGCCAGTACAAACCACCATGCAATTGAGCGTCGTGCCACGCCGGCGGCGCATTTAACCCTCGGCTTGAAGCCCTCGCGGCCAAGCCCGGTTCAGGGTTTTTTACCCAGGCCTAGCAGGGCCGCAGCCTCGGTGTAGAGCTTGGTTTTTTCTTTCATGAAGGCGTCCATTTGCTCCAGACCAATGTTGACGAGTTCAAAGCCGTTTTTGGCGGCCAGTTCTTTCATCTCGGGCTCGTTGTTGAGTGCCATCCACATGTCGGAGAGACGTTTGCGCGCCTCGGGCGGGGTGGACTTGGGCACACCGATGCCACGGTAAGCACCGTCGACCCAGTCTACGCCCAGCTCTTTGAAAGTGGGCACATCGGGCAGCAGCGGGTGGCGCTTGTCCATGGCAATGGCCAGGGCGCGCACCCGGCCTTTGTTGTTGATGGCAAAGGCGCTGTAGGTCATGGCACCGTCGACCTGCGCGCCGAGCACGGCGGTAGACATATCGCCCGTGCCCTTGTAGGGGATGTAATTGGTTTTGATTTTGAAGATGGCGTCGAGCCGCTCATGCGCCGCGTGGTTAGCCGAGTTCAAGCCCGAGCCGCCGAGGCTTATTTTGCCCGGCTCGGCTTTGGCGGCTTTGACAAAGTCAGCAAAGTTTTTCATCGGACTGGCCTCGGGCACTAGCAGCACGTCGGGTGTGTAGTGGAACCAAAACACTGGCACGACATCGGTCGTTTTGTATTGCACCTGGCCCTCTAAAGGCTGGAACACGATGTGCGGCAAATTGATGCCCACAATGTTCAAGCCGTCGCCGGGCAGCTGGTTCATTTGCCCCCACATCAGACCACCACCGGCACCGGCTTTGTACTGCACGATGGTGTCTATCGCTGCGCATTTTTTCTTCAGCATGATTTGCTGGTGCCGGGCCGATAAATCGGACTCGCCGCCGGGTGGAAAAGCTTGCCAATACAGCAGGTTTTTCTCGGGGCAGGTTTGCGCCCAAGCCATAGGCACCGCCAAAATAAGCGCTAAATACGAAAGGATTTTTTTCATACGGTGTCTCGAATTTATTCTGTAGTTCTTGGTTTTTCAAAAATGCTATGCGTTCAAAAGCGCGCACACCGCCTGCGTCACCTGCGCCGTGGTGGCGGTGCCACCTAGGTCGCCAGTATGCAGCGCGGGGTTGGCCGTCACGGCCTCAATTGCCGCCATGAGTTGCTTTGCCGCTGCGTGCTCGCCCAGGTGCTCTAGCAGCATCACGCAACTCCAGAAGGTACCGACCGGGTTGGCCAAGCCTTTGCCCATGATGTCGAAAGCCGAGCCGTGGATGGGCTCGAACATGCTGGGGAAGCGGCGCGAGGGGTCAATGTTGCCGGTGGGGGCTATGCCCAAGCTACCCGCCAACGCAGCCGCCAAGTCGCTCAGCACGTCGGCGTGCAAATTGGTGGCCACCACGGTGTCAATGCTCGCAGGGCGGTTGACCATGCGCGCCGTCATGGCGTCTACCAGCTCTTTGTCCCAGCGCACGTCGGGGAAGTCTTG
>CANFOR010000002.1 GCA_947448675.1 Betaproteobacteria bacterium | reverse complement strand
CCCTTTGCGCTGGGCCAGCCAGTGGCCAGCTTGAAAGTAACGGTGGGCGAGCAGGTGGTGGTAGAAACCCCGCTGGTGGCGCTCGAAGCGGTGGAGCCCGCAGGCTTTTTGGGCCGCACCTGGGACGCTTTGCGTTTGTGGATCAAGTAAACGTCAAGACGCTATAAAAAATAGAGCGTCACACGCAGATTTGGTGCGCTACTTGGCCACTTTTTACTCTGCTAGAGGGTTGCAAACCCATATTTTTGCAACACCAACTTGCTGCCGGGGCTTTGCAGCCAAACAAAAAATTGGGCCGCTTCTTCGCTGGCGTTTTTGGTAAGCGCCATCCGTTGCTTCAAAGGCGAATGCAGACGATTTGGCAGCACAAGGTATCGCGTGCTGGGAGCCAAAGCTCCGGTAAGGGCCAAAGACAAGGCGGTAATGCCGACTTGGGCGGCACCAGTGGTTATGAACTGGGTCGCCTGCGAAATGTTTTCACCGAGGATCAACTTCGATTGGACAAAATCCCACACGCCCCATTTTTGCAAGGCCTCTTTGGCTGCGCGACCATAAGGCGCATGTTGAGGGTTGGCAATGGCAAATTTGTTGACTTGGGCCCAGTTGGTGCGAACCCCAGAAAAATTTTCATCCAATGGCAACTGAGACTGTGCCGATGCAATCAGGGCGATGCGGCCCTCGCCATAGAGTGCGCCAGTGTTGCGCAATAGGCCTTGCGCATGCAACTCGTAGACCAACGATTCGTCGGCAGACATAAATAGGTCTGCAGGCAAGCCTTGGCGTATCTGGGCTGCCAAACTACCCGATGAACCGAAATAAAGGCTCACATTCGTGGATGTTTCCGAGGTGAATCGGGCCACCAAGTCGTCCAACGCAAATTTGAGATCACTCGCAGCAACCACCCGCACCGACCCACTGGGGGGCTTGTTTTGGGCATGGGATTGGCCCCAGCCTGCAGCCAAGAGTGTCAATAAATAGTATCGACGCTCAAGGCATGCTGCGGTAATGTGGGGTGTACCTGGATGGTTTACGCATTGCCGATGTCTGCTTATGGGGTTCAAATCGTGTTCGTATAAATTGTGCATAGAATAGTTGGTAACCACTTGGTAACTTTTTACCGCAACTCTGTTCGCCGCTATTGTGGCTTCAATTGATAACTTGAGGATCTAACGTGAATTCACCTGCTATGAAGGGCTTGGGCCTGGGCACCCCCACCTACGTTAAAAACGCCAAACTCATCGCCTGGGTCGCCGACATGGTGGCCCTGTGCAAGCCCAGCGCCATCGAATGGTGCGACGGCTCTGACGCCGAATACCAGCGCCTGTGCCAAAAATTGGTGGACGCTGGTGTGTTCACCCGGCTCAACCCGGCCAAACGGCCCAATAGCTTTTTGGCCTGTTCCGATCCGACCGACGTAGCCCGCGTCGAAGACCGCACCTACATTTGCAGCGCCACCCAAGACCAAGCGGGCCCGACCAACAACTGGGTCGCCCCCGCCGAGATGCGCGCCACCTTGCAGCCCCTGTTTGACGGCTGTATGCAAGGCCGCACCATGTACGTGGTGCCCTTCAGCATGGGCCCCATGGGCAGCCCCATCGCCCACATTGGCGTGGAGCTGAGCGACAGCCCCTACGTGGCAGTGAACATGAAGATCATGACGCGCATGGGCCAAGCCGTGTACGACGTATTGGGCCTAGACGGCGAGTTTGTGCCCTGCGTGCACACCGTGGGTGTGCCGCTGCAGCCCGGCCAGGCCGACATGAAGTGGCCTTGCAACCCAACCAAATACATCGTGCACTACCCCGAGACGCGCGAAATTTGGAGCTTCGGTTCGGGCTACGGTGGCAACGCCTTGTTAGGCAAAAAATGCTTTGCGCTGCGCATCGCCAGCAACATGGGCTTGCAAGCCGTGCAGGGCGACGGCACGGGTTGGTTGGCCGAGCACATGCTCATCTTGGGCGTGACCAACCCGCAGGGTAAAAAATACCATGTCGCTGCGGCCTTCCCCAGCGCCTGCGGCAAAACCAATTTCGCCATGATGGTACCGCCCCAAGGCTTTGAGGGCTGGAAGGTCACCACCGTGGGCGACGACATTGCCTGGATCAAGCCGCAGGCCGACGGCACCCTGCGCGCGATCAACCCCGAAGCGGGCTACTTTGGCGTGGCCCCCGGCACCAACCAGCTCACCAACCCCAACTGCATGGCCAGCCTGCACCAAGACGTGATCTTCACCAATGTGGCCCTGACCGACGACGGCGACGTGTGGTGGGAAGGCATGGGCGAGGCCCCCGCGCATTGCATCGACTGGCAGGGCAAAGACTGGACGCCAGAGATTGCCAAGGCCACCGGCGTCAAAGCCGCCCACGGCAATGCCCGCTTTACCGTGGCCGCCACCAACAACCCCGCGCTCGACCCCGCATGGGACGACCCGCGCGGCGTGAAGATCGACGCCTTTGTCTTCGGCGGCCGCCGCAGCAACACCGTGCCCCTGGTCATGCAGGGGCGCAACTGGGTCGAGGGCGTGTACATGGCCGCCACCATGGGCAGCGAAACCACCGCCGCCATCGTTGGCCAAGAAGGCGTGGTGCGCCGCGACCCCTTCGCCATGATCGCGTTTTGCGGCTACCACATGAGCGACTATTTTCAGCATTGGCTCAACATGGGCGAGTCGCTCGCCGCTGCGGCCAAAACCTCGGGCACCAAGCTGCCCGCCATTTTCACCACCAACTGGTTCCGCAAAGGCGCAGACGGCAAATTTGTCTGGCCCGGCTACGGTGAAAACATGCGCGTGCTCAAGTGGATGATCGACCGCGTCGAGGGCAATGCCCAGGGCGTAGACCACGCCTTTGGCGTGAGCCCGGCGTATGAAGAAATCAACTGGGCCGGTTTGAACTTCACGCCCGCGCAGTTCGAAGCCGCGACCCGCATGGACGCTGGCCAATGGCGCGCCGAGCTCAAGCTGCACGAAGCCCTGTTCACCCAACTGGCCCACCACCTGCCGCAAGCACTGGTGGTGAACAAGGCTAAGTTGGAGGCGCGCTTGGCAGGCTAAAGTCTTGGCCTGTATGGGTGGCCAAAGCATTTTCCCCACAAAAAAGCGACCTCGCAAGGTCGCTTTTTAATTGCTATAGCAGGCTGCAACGCCCGCCAGCTATGCATAGAATGCTACAAATTATGCAGCATCCCAGCGTAGCGGCGCTTGTGGATGGCTGACGGGTCGGCGGTCATGGCGCGGCTGATTTCGGCCATCACGCGGGCGTCTTGCAGGGCCATGTCCCACATTTTTTCGTCGGATGCGTCGAGCTTGCGCTGGGCGTTCCATGCGGCAAAGCCGGTGCGCAGGCTGCGTGCGGCTTGGCGCGCGGGGGCGGCCAGCAAAGCCAAGGCGGCAAAAGCCACAGCCCACAGGGCAACCCAGCCCATCAGCAAATGGCCGTCGGTCCAGCTGTCCATCACTTGGTTGGCAACCACCAGCAAGGCGGCAACGACCGCAGCCAATAGCAAGGTGGCCAAACCTTTGGCACCGTCAAAACTGCGGGCAACTTGGCTCACCGCTTGGGCTGCGCGCTCTGCGCGAACCACGCCGGGGTGTTCGGTAGGGAAGTGGGTGTGTACAAAACTGGTCATCGTGCGCTCCTGGTAACCCCCACCAGCAACAATCGCGAATGGGATGAACAAATACTAGGGTAATTACCAGTGTTGTTCAACTTTATATTGATGATGCTATTCATTCACAAATCGTATAGTTGGCGCCATGCCCAAAGCCCCATCACCCGCCGCCCCTGCGACAAGCGCACCCAGCGTGAACTTTCGCACGCTCGACCTCAACCTGCTGCGTGTGTTTGACCAAGTCATGGCCGAGCGCAGCCTGACGCGCGCCGGGCACAACCTGGCCATGACACAGCCTGCCGTGAGCAACGCGCTGCGCCGCCTGCGCGAGGTCTTGGGCGACGACTTGCTGCGCCGCAGCGGTTATGGCGTCGAGCCCACGCCGCGCGCGCAAGCCCTGTGGCCCCAGGTACGCGAGGCCCTGCAGCAGCTGCAAGACAGCCTGGCCCCGCGCAGTTTTGTAGCCGCCAGCGCGCGCGACACCTTTGTGCTGGCCATGGCCGACGCTACCGCCGCCGAGCTGATGCCCGGCTTGATCGAGATCATCGAGCGCGACGCGCCCGGTGTTTCCATGCGCGTGCTGCCCCTGACCACGCGCGACCCACGCCAACTCTTAGAGGGCGAGTCGGTGCACCTGGCGGTGGGCCACTTCCCCGCTGTGTTGGCCGACCTCACGGGCCGCGTGCAAGCGGGCCAACCCGTGGCCTTTGCGCACCAGCGCCTGTATGACGGCGACTACGTCTGCGTCATGCGCAGCGGCCACCCGCTGGCGCGCGGGCCGCTCACGCTCAAGCGCTTTTGCGCGGCCCACCATTTGCTGGTCAGCTTCTCGGGGCGGCCCTTTGGTTTTGTTGACGAAGCCTTGGCTTCGCTGGGCCAAACGCGGCGCATTGTGCTCACCGTGAACCAGTTTTTTACCGCGGGCCAGGTGGTCACCAAGTCCAACCTGCTCACCGTGTTGCCGCGCCATTTTGTGCGGGTGACCGGCTTACAAAGCGAGCTGGTGCTGCGCGAGCTGCCCTTCAAGGTGCCCGCCGTGCACGTGGACGCGCTGTGGCACCAGCACAGCCAGGCCAGCAGCGCCCAAGCCTGGCTGCGCAGGGCAGTGGCAGCCTCAGCCGGCAAGGCCTTTGCCGAGCAGGTTCAGCCATAGGCCCCCTGTGCTTGGGGTGCGGGCGGTGATGTGCGTTGGCCAGGGCTTTGGCATGGGCCTTGGTTGATCAGGGCTTTAAGCAGGGCTGCAGGCGTTGTATCGGCGGCACATCCCCAGTTGAGGGGATGCAAAAAGCCAGCGCTATCAAGCACAATCGTGCGCATATGAAACCAACTGTACTTCGCGCGCGCGCCGCCTTTTTACGCTTTGCCCAAGGTGCTGCCTTGGTTGCCTGTGCCGTTTTTGCTGGGGCCAGCGCGAGCAGCGGCGCATGGGCGCAAACCCTGGCCACGCCCAGCGCCGAGCAAATGATCGAGCAATTGCGTGCCGCGCCGCCTGCCGCACCCAGCGCCAACGCGCCCCGCACCCGCAGCCTGCGCAATCTGGCGGTGGAGGCAGCGCCCGCAGCCAGTGCCGAGCCAGCAGCGGGCCAAAAGCTGGCCGTGCAAAACGCTGCTACGCCAACACCAGCCGCACCTGCAGCCCGCCCCACGCTCTCGCTGTTGATCCAGTTTGACTTCAACTCCGCCCGCGTCAAGGCCGAGAGCCAGCAAGCCCTGGCCAACTTGGCCCAGGCCCTGCGGTCGCCCGCGCTCAGCGCCTCGGCCTTTGCGGTCGAGGGCCACACCGACGCCAAGGGCAAGCCCGACTACAACCTGCATTTGTCGCAGCAGCGCGCCGACGCCGTGGTGGCCGTGCTGGCCAGCTTGGGCGTCCAGCCCGAGCGCTTGCACGCTGCTGGTAAGGGCGCCACCGAGCTGGCCAACAGCGCCGAGCCCAACGCTGCAGAAAACCGCCGCGTACGCATCGTCAACCTGGACTAAAGCCTTGCTTTCCAAAGCTAAAAACGCCCACAAGGCGCATGAAGTATGCGTTGTAAGCTACTTTTTTTGTAGCGAAATGCGCTTCGCATGAAACCTTGGCAAAGCCTCACGCAGGCCCTGGGCCGTTGGCCTGCGCGGCGCGTTACCTGGCTTTTGGCCTTGGTGTTTTCGCTATGGGCGGTGGCCGACGGTTTTGTGCTGCAGGTCTCTAGCGGCCTGTCGCGCTCGACCTATGACGCCATGGTGCGGGCCCGCCTTTACGCCGCCCCGCCCGACACGCGCATCGTCATCGTGGACATCGACGAGGCCTCGCTGGCGCGCATGGGCGCTGAGTTTGGCCGCTGGCCCTGGCCGCGCGACACCTTGGCCACGGTGCTCGACTTCATCGAACAACAGAGCCCCGCCGCCATCGCTTGGGACATTGGGTTTAGCGACGCTGACAAGCTCTCGCCCGGCGGCGACAAAGCCTTTGACGAAGCCGCCAAGCGCAGCGTGCACAGCGTGTTCTCGGTGGTGCGCCTGCCCGCTGCCAACGACGCGCAAAGCCAGTTGGCGCGCAGCAGCCTGCCGGGGCTGTGGTTGCCACCGGCCCCGACGCGCCACGCCACGCTCACGCTCACGCTGGCCGCCATACCGCCGGTGCTGCCCGCGCTGGCGGCAGGCCCGCTGGGGCTGAACAACGGTACGCCCGACGCCGACGGCGTGCTGCGCCGCTACCGCTACGCTGAGCCATTGGCCGACGGCAGCGCCATCCAGTCGCTGGCCTTGGCCGTGGCGCGGCTTGTCAACGGCGAAGTGAGCCTAGCTGCGGGTGCTACAAAAAAAATAGCTGCTAACGCACAAAATACGGGCCTTGTAGGCGTTTTTGGCTACGAGCATGGGTTGTTGGCCTGGCGCGCCAAGGCCGACATGTACCCGCGCGTGCCTTTTGCCGACGTGTTTGCCAAGGCCGAAGGCGGCACGCCGCGCCAAGCCCTGCCCAGCTTTGCCGGCAAGGTGGTCTTGGTAGGCTCGACCGCGCCCAGCCTGCACGACATGCACCCCACGCCCCTGGCCCCGCTGCAGCAGGGCGTCGACAGCTTGGCCACCGCCACCGACAACGCCCTGCACCAGCGCCACCTGGCCGAGCTGCCGCGCAGCCTGCAAGCCCTGCTGGCCGTAGCCCTGTGCCTGGGTGTGGCGGCCTGGGTGCAGCGCCGCGGCATTGCCTCGCTCGATGCGGCGCTGCTGCTCTTGCCCGGCGCCTTGCTGGGCCTGAGTTACCTCAGCCTGCACGGCGCGCCAGTGTTTGTCGACCTGAACCTGTCGGCCAGCATTGCCCTGCTGTTTTTGAGCGCGCTGCGCATTTGGAACGGCTGGCGGCGCAGCCATTGGTGCAGCCTGCCGCCAGGCTGGGGCGAGGCTGCGCCAGAAGCCGCAACGCAAGCGGCTTACGCGCTGCTGCCACTGCACGCCCCCGAGGCCTTGGCCAATGCTGCGCTCGACCACCTGATGGACGCGCTCGAGGCCCAGGCACCCGACTGTCGCTTGGTTTGCGCCGACGCCCAGGTCAGCTGGCCGGGCCGTTTGCACTGGCCCGAGATCGCCCAATACGCCGCCGTGCTCGGGCCCGCCGTGCAACTGCTGCGCCTGCAGCAGGCGCTTGCGCAGGAAACAGCGCAAGCGCCCGCGCCCCGCCTGCGCAGTGCGCCTCTGCAAAGCCTGCCCACGCCCTGTAGCCGCGCCGAATTGGTGCGCCTGGCACTGGCGGCCAGCCAGCAGTTTCCCCGATTCGATTCCACAGGAGACCCCCAATGAAGCCCTTTCAAACCGCCGTAGCGGCCACTTTTTGCGCTTTGGCTGCCCTGGCCTTGCCCACCCACGCGCAAGCCCCTGCTGGGGCTGGCAACGGGGTTGTAAACGCCCCTGGAGCGGCCAGCAGTGTGCTGCGCGCCACGGAGTTGCGCGCCGACAAACTGCCCGGCGCGGCGGTGCTGGCCCCGCTGGCCCCTGGCGCTGCGCTGCGCGTGCTCAGCCTAGAGGGCGGCTGGGTCTATGTGGAGGCGGCGGGCCGCTTGGGCTGGGTGCGGGCCTCGGCGCTCAACCTGTCGGCAGGCAGCTCGCTGGCCGCGCTGCAAGACAATGGCCGCCAAGCCACCTTGGCCAGCAACACCGCCATGACCCTGGGCGTGCGCAGCCTGCCTGCGCGCAGCAACCGGCATGCGCTCATCATCGGCATCAGCCACTACGCCGACCCCAACACGCCCGCCCTGCCCGGTGCCAAGATCGACCGCGAGAGCGCCACCCAAATGGCCTTGGCCATGCAAGTGCCCAAGAGCAACATCACCTACCTGCAAGACGAGCAGGCCACCGGCGACAACATTCGCGCCGCCATCAAGGCTTTGAACGAAGATGTGCTCGACGGCGACAAGGTCTTCATTCACTACTCCGGCCACGGCACGCGCTTCCAAGACACGCAAGCGGGCGGCTGTGTTGAAGCGCTGTTGGCCTACGACGGCGGCTGGCCCGGCACCATTACCAACCGCGAAATGGCCGAGCTGCTCAAGCCCATTACCAACAAAACCGACAAGCTGATGGTGATGTACGACGCCTGCCACTCGGGCGGCATTGTGGCCAATGCCTCGACCGTGCGCACACGCGGCATCTCCATCCCTGGTGACGAGGGCAAGCTGCGGCCCAAATTTGCCAGCATTTCAGAAGAATGCGGCAAGCCCAGCAACGTCAAAACTCGCAACCTGGTGGTCGAGGCGCAGAGCAAGGGCGCGCTGCCGCAAGACATCATCCACATCTCGGCCGCGCGCGACAACGAGATCAGTTTTGACGACGAGCAAAAAGGCGGCCTAGCGACCGAGTTCATGCGCGACTGCATGCTGCGCGACGCCAAAGACCTTGACGGCTCGGGCGCCATCAGCGTGGAAGAAATCCGCATGTGCGCGCAAGACAAGCTCAACAACCGCATGCAAAACGATCCCAGCTACAAGGCGCACAACATCACCCTGTCGGGCAACACCGGCTTTGTGCCCGCGTGGTTCAGCCAGGGCGTGCCTGCGGCTCCGGCTATGGACTTGGCGAGCGTGAAGCCGGTGGCAATGCCTGCAATGCCCGCTAATGCTGCGTCTGCAGCTATTAAACCTGTAGCGGTCGCAGAGCCCGCGCCACTCTCTGGCGCGCAAGCGCTGCAGCAAATGTTTGCGCAGCGCGACGCCAAGCGCAATGTGCGCGTAACTGTGGGCAAAGAGAAGCTGAAAATCGGCCAAGACTATTTGGACTTTTCGGTGCAGTCCGAGCGCGCGGGCTATGTCTATGTGGCGCTGGCGGGCTCGGACAACAAAGCCCTGTACCTGCTGTTCCCCAACGCGCTCGACGCCAACAACAAAATTCAAGCTGGCCAAACCCTGGCCCTGCCGCGCAGCAGCTGGCGCGTCAAAGCGCAAGGCCCAGCGGGCAGCAACAACTTGCTGGTGATCGTGGCCGACAGCCCGCGCGACTTAGGCGCGCTCGCTGCAGGCAAAGAAGGCCCGTTCATGACCTCGCTCAACGACGCGCAAGGCCGCGCCCAACTCGGCGCGCTGATGAGCAGCGCCAGCGCCGCAGCGAGCAGCGAATGCGCCAGCCCGGCGGCGCGTAAAAACAATGCGCTGTGCTCTGACGCTTACGGCGCAGCGAGCTTCGCCATTGAAGAGTTGCGTTGATGCGCAGCCTGGTTGCCGCCCTTGCGCTCACGGCGCTCAGCGCCGCGGCCCAAGCCCCGACCGACGTGCGCATTGCGCTGGTGATTGGTAATGCGGCCTATGCCGGTGCAGCTGCGCTGGACAACCCCACCAAAGACGCCAAAGCCATGGGCGAAGTCTTGCGCGGTTTGGGCTTTACGGTGGTGGAGGTACGCGACGGCTCCAAAACCCAAATGAGCGAAGCCATTGCGCAAGTGCAAGCCAACTTGAAGGGCAAACAAGCCATTGGTATGCTCTACTACGCGGGCCATGGACTGCAGCTCGACTGGCGCAACTACATGGTGCCGGTAGACGCCAAACTCAGGCAAGCTGCCGACGTGCCCGCGCAAACCGTGGAATTGGCGCAAGTCATTGAAGCCTTTAAAACCGCAGGCAACCGCATGAACATCGTGGTGCTCGACGCCTGCCGCGACAACCCTTTTGGAGGCAGCGCCAGCGGCAAAGGTCTAGCCCAGCTCGACGCACCACCGGGCACCTTTTTGGCCTACGCCACCGCGCCCGGCAATGTGGCCGAAGACGGCGACAGCAAAAGCGGCAATGGCCTTTACACGCAGTATTTGCTGGAAGAGTTGAAAAAGCCCAGCGCCAAAATTGAAGATGTCTTCAAGCGCGTGCGCCTGAACGTGCGCAAGCAGAGCCAGGGGCGGCAGATCCCGTGGGAGAGCACCAGCCTGGAAGACGACTTTTATTTCAACTCAGGTCTCAAACCCAGCCAGCCACTAGACGACTCGGTCAAAGAAAAATCCTTTGCGCTAGAGAAGGCCGATTGGGACAAGATCAAAGACAGCAAGAGCGCCGATGACTTTTATGCGTATTTACAAAAATACCCCAACGGCAGCATCAGCGAGCAAGCGCAGTTTGCTGTAGACCGACTCCAAAAAGCCGCTATTGTTTTGGGGCCCAATAAGCAAGGCATCACAGCCTTGGCTGCAGGTGCCAACCGCTACAAGGTTGGTGATAGTTTCACCATGGAGTTACGTGACGGTTTCAGCAACGCTGTTACCAGCCGCAATGTCTACAAAGTTACTGCAGCGGACGACGTGCGCGTGATTCTGAATGGCGGCGAGGCAGAGCTCGATCAAATGGGTGGCGTGGTGAAAAATCGGCTGGGCACAAAAGATCCGGCCATCTTGCAAGTACCCGCCGATCTGGCCATTGGTAAAAAGTGGCGCTCTACTTTTGTCAATACCCGTGACGGACAAAACAGCACCAACAATTACTGGGATGCCAAAATTGTGGCGCTTGAAGAGCTTGATTTACCGATCGGAAAAATCATGGCTTTCAAGGTAGAGCGCAATGGCCGAGCAGTCGGCAGAAATGGCGTTACCGTGCAAACGGGAACAAGTTGGATTGATCCTAAAACCATGATGATCGTGCGCAGTGATCTATTGTTTCGTAATAACGGAAAAATCACAGAATATTCTTCGTCGGTCATGGTTGCGCTACAGAAGTCGCCTTGATCTGGCTGGCTCAACGGCTCGCCAGCGAAGAGCCAGGCACTGGCGCAGTTTGTTTGTAGCTCACCAGCTCTTGGCGCTCGTTTTGCTCGATCTGCCCGTTGCGCAGGCGCACCAAGGTTTCGTGGGCAATATCGGCGTTCACGCCGGGGGCGACCCAAATATTGCGCTCTAGGCGAGCGCCAAGTTCCATGTTGTAGCCGCGCGCTTCGATCTTGAAGCAGTCAAAGGTTCCCGCTGGTACGGTGACGCGTTCTTTGCCCACCACTTTGAGGTCGTAGCGAAAGGTGTAGGTGACGCCCGCTGCTGCGCGCACCTGTTTGAACTGGGTGCGCCAGCGCTTGCCCACCAACATGTCGGCCGGGTAGAACTGGCGCGGTGTACTGGAGCTGCCGCGCAAATTGGTCAAGATGTTGCCCATCAGGTCGGCCACATATTCGCCGTTGTTGAACTGCACTTGGTCGGTGGCAAAGTCGAGTGCGGTGACGCGCATCTCTAGCGGTTTGCTGCTTTTGTTGAACTGGTCGATCACGCGAAAGCTAAAGCTGTCGCCCACGCTGTAGCGGCGCAAGTGTTCGGTCGCGCCGCTGAAGTAGGGCGTGCTGGCCAGCACTTCGCTGGTTGCAGATGCTATCAAAATAGGAGCTGTCTGCGCAGTACTGACGGGCGCTGCAGCCTGTTTTGCTAGCTCATTTTGCTGGACCGCCAGCAGTGCCGCGCGGGCGGCCTCGGCTTGCTGCCGTGCGCTTTGCTCGGCAGCAAGCGCGGCTCGGGCGGCTTCTTGCTGCGCTTGTTGCCGCGCTGCTTGCTCACGCTCGGCCTGTGCCCGTTGGGCCTGTTGCCGCGCTGCAGCTTCTTGCGCGCGCTGCGCCGTTTGCAAGGCCTCTTGCCGCGCCGCCTCAGCGCGTGCGCTTTCAACGCGCATGTGCTCGGCCCGCGCCTGCTCACTTTGCGCTTGTGCCCATCGGGCCTGAGCCTCGGCTTGGGCCTGCGCTTCACGCTGCGCGGCCACGGCCTGCGCACGCTGGGTCTCGGCGCGCAGTGTCTCTTGCCGGGTGGTCTCGGCCTGCAGTGCTTCTTGGCGCGCAGCTTCTGCTTGTGCGGCAGCCACGCGGCTGGCCTCGGCCTTTTCTGCAGCCAGGCGCAAGGCTTCTTCACGTGACGTACGTTCTAGCTCGGCAGCCTGCAAAGACGCCGACTTGGCCACCAAACCGCGCGACTCGCGCTCATGCGCAACGCTCAGCAAACGGTTCATGCGCGAGGCCGCCAGTTCGCTCACGCTGCCACTGGGGTAGACGCGGATGAACTCGGCTAGCGCTAAAAAGTCGTTGCTGTTTTTCACCTTGGCCCAAGCTTGTAGCTCTTGCTCAAGCAGGGTGTCTTGCTCGGCGTCGCTTAAATGTTTGCGGGCCTCGGGGAACAGGTACAAGTCTTCTTCGAGCGAGGTGGTTTCCCACGGGACTTGCGCACCGTTTGAGGCTAAGCGTACGTTCAAACGGGTGCGCTTAAATGCGTCTTCAATTTTTACGCCTTTTACGGCAAACTCTTTTAGCAAATAAGCGGTGTACAAACCGTTGCTGCCTTCGCCGTCTAAAGCCACCTTGCCGGGGGAGGTGGAATAGGCCAATACACTGCCAACTGGCGCGTCAAACTGGCTCAGGCCTTTTGCAGGCGCGCGGTAGGCGCCTGCAAAAGGGTCGTCTCGGCAAGCGTCCAGAATAATGATGTAGTTTTTGTTTTTAGCCGCACCCATATAGGCCAACAAACTGCTCACGTCGACAGTCTGGTTGCGCACGTCTTCGGCCGTGCGGATGTTGGCCGTTACCGGCACCAAGTAGTTGCGCCAGTCCAGCTGCACGCCGTGGCCTGCGTAGTAAAAAACCGCAAATTTCACTTTAGGGTCGGCAATGGCTTTGCCAAATTGCGCCACTGCATTTTGCAAGGCATCTAAGCTGGTGTCTACCTGCTGGTCCACTGCAAAACCTGCGTTGCGCAAAAGATTGGACATTGCCTTGGCGTCGTTTTGCGGATTGAACAAAGGCGCAGTGCGATAAGCCGAATTGCCCACCACCAGGGCGACGCGCTCGGCATTTTGGGCTTGCACAGGGGCTGCACAGAGCAGAGCAAGGGAGCAGGCAGCTAGAAAGTTTTGAATAAATGAACGCACAGGAATCCAATGGGAACGATAGATGGCTTTAACCCTAGCAGGTTTTTCGTAAATGCGCATCCCTAGAACATAGGATGTTCAAGTGCTTGACAAAGCGCTATGGTGGGAGGTGCAAAAAACAAACCTTCCCCCCCCCTCTAGGAGCGCGTGAATGAATCGGATTCAACTCATCACCTTGTCGGCCACTCTGGCTGCCGCAGGGTTTTTGGCCGGCTGCGGTGGTGGCGGTGGCTCGGCTCCCGCTGCCGTAGACCCGCTGGCCCCCCAAGGCGTGGTCGATTTGTCTGCGACATCTTTTGGCTACGTCGATGGCAGTGGCGGTGGAGACGGAGGCGGCAGCTCGGGCGCAGGTGGTGGTGCGGGCGATGGCTCGCCATTGCGCAAAGCGGTGGTGGTAGTGACCGACGCAACCGGCAAGTCGGTCAGCGGCCTCACTGACGACAATGGCGTCTACTTTGTGAAGTTCTCCAACTTCACCTCGCCCATTGTCGCCAAGGTAGTAGACGCAGGCGGCAACGTGCTCACATCGGTGACCGACGAGAGCGCGGTGGCAGGCAAAGCCGTGCGCATCATGATCAATCCGCTGACAGACAAAATCGTGTCCGACGCGGTGGTCTCCAGCGGCGTGCCCGGCACCGACAAAAACTTTGACGGCTCCAAAATCGACATGGCCAAATTGGCCCAAGCCAAGAAAGATTTACTCACTTCGGTACGCGCGGCATTGGGCGCAGCAGGCGTAACCAGCACCGTGTTTGACCCGATCAAGTCACCCTATGCCTACGACGGCACCGGCGTAGACGCCTTGATCGAGTCGGTTAGCCACACCCGCGACCCGAACACTGGCGCAACGCAATTGCGTGCCAAGCTGGTCAACGTAGACACCACGAGTTTGATTACTGCGGCTACGCCGCTAGCTACTAATTTGGTAGCAACGCCCAATAACCCGGTTCTAACATTTAGCAAACTGCAGGCCTGGACGAATGAAATTAACCGTTGCTTGGCAATTACAAGCTCTACTGCAAGGCAGGCTGATGTGGCCTGCCAAGATGCCGATGGCACACGCCGCGCATCGCTCAACTTTATGCACAACAGCAAAGACTTCGGCGAAGAATTTCGTACGCTCTTGAGCGATACCAACACCACGGCGGTGGCGGGTAGCAGCTTTCGCAACCCAGTGCTACTGTTTGTTGGCAAATACGCTGGCAGTGCGGCCGCCTATGACGACTTGGCTGTGGTGGAGTTCACTATTCGGCAACCGTTCATTGGCTCCAATGGGCCTAATGGTGCGGTGGCAACGCCTGTGGAATACACCCAGGTCTTGGTTTTTAAACGTGACGATACCTTGACGCGTGCCAATGCGGGCAATTGGATCTTGCATGGTAACCAGCGCAATTTTCAATTCAGCCTTAATCCAAGGTATGAACGCTATTCACAACAAAACCCGGCAAAACAAAGCAATACCTCGGGCAGCAATCCATCGTATATGCGCACACAGATTCGCTTCTATGTGGACTCTATGCGGTACGACATACCTACTAAAACCTATGTGAATGCCAATATACGTGCGGTGCGTGTTACTGGCCCTGGTTTGCCAGCGCCGGGCGTGGTGATGACCCCATCGAGCGTAGCGGGCCAAACCACCTTTAGCGTGCACAACAGCATTGGCCAGGTGGATACGACGCCGATGGTGACCGCTCTTGCTAGCAATTCATTCCGCTTAAACGCAGTTGCGTTGGATGGAACGGCATTGTTTAGCGGCTACTGGCCTACCAGCACAGGCGCTGTGGGCGTAAGCGGTGGCAATGCGTTTGCCATTCCAGCGGTAACAGATTTTTCTCCGTTCATTGCATATAGCAAATATACTTTTGAATTTTTCTTAAATAGCAACCAAGGCAATACGACGCCCGAGGCCATTGAATACGCGCGGATTTTGGCCCCCATTGTGTCGCCAAGCAATGCGCTCGGTTTGCCGGTGAATGATTTATCGCGCTCTGCGGCTTTGGTCACGGCGCCGCAAGGCAGTATTACCAGTGCCACCATTCAATGGACCAATAATTTGAATTCGCCTCCGGTTGATGTGGCTTATATCTATGCCGAAGAGCGTAGCCCCAAGGGCGCTGCGGGCACCTTCACTACGAACAAGTGGAACTACACCAGCAATGTGGCTGCGGCGTATTCGACCAATAACAGCCCGACAAATGCTGTGATCAGCATACCTGCGGGCCCTGTGCCTACTGCTATCCCCTCATTGGTTGCTGGCTCGGCTGGCGATTACCGTGAAATCGGCATTCGGTCTTCGCAGGGGCGCGCTTTTGTGTTCAGCATTTTTGGCTGGAATAACTAACGCGATGCTGCTTCGCTGACCGCAGTAGCTGCAGAACAAAAAGCTGCCACCGAGCTCTGCGTGGTGGCTTTTTTTATGCACGTGTTGCCAGCACCGCCGCACCCACAATCAAAGCCGCCGCCCCAGCAATCGCCCAGGTCAGTGGCTGACCCGACACCAGCATCAGCAAAGCGGTAGAGAGCAAAGGCGTGAGGTAGCTCCAAATACCGATGCGCTGCGCGTCACCGTGCTTGAGCGCGGCGTCCCATAAGAAAAACGCTGCGCCCAGCGGGCCCAGGCCCATCAGTAGCAGCAGGCCCCAGTCTTGCGCGCTCAGCGGGGTGGGCGCTTCTAAGGTCCAGTGGCAGAGCAAGGCCAGCAAGCCCGAGACCAAGGCAAACAAGCCAACCGCCGCGCTGGGAAAGGCCTGGCCCGCCAGTGCCCAGCGCTTGCAGGTGAGCGAGTAGCTGGCCCAAATAAAGGCCGAACCGGCGGCTGGAAGGTAGCCCCAGGGCAGGCCATTAAAAAGCGCACGCTCCGTTCCGCTGGAACCCATGATGGCGGCTGCAGCGCCCGTGAATCCTACACAAACAGCTATTAAATGTATAGCAGTCAGATGTGTGTTCGGCAAAAACAGCGGGGCCAAAACTACCATCAACAAGGGCCACAGGTAGTTGACCAAATTGGCCTGCACCGGCGGCGCGTGGCGCAGCGCGATAAAGAGCAAAAAATGAAAACCAAACAAGCCATACACCCCCAAGCCCAGGGCTTTGGACGACACGCGCCACAGCCCGGGCTGGCGCAGCACAAAGGGCCAGGCCAAGCTGCTGCCGACCAGCAACGCAATGCCCGTGAGCAAAAACGGCGGCACATGGCGCAGCGCCAAACCCAATGAGGCGAGCAGGGCCCACAGCGCAATGGCAGCCAGGGCGTAAGCGGTGGAACGGCTGGCGTGCGTGAAGCTCTGCATGGGAGTGAGGGTTTAGTCTTGAAAATTGCGCGCCAGCAATTGCGCATTGCTGCGCGCGGCCGCCCGCAGCGCGCTGCTCAGGCTGCGCAGCTGGGCGGCTTGCTGCCAATACAGGGTGGCGATGTGGCGCGCGCGCTCGGCCAGCGCGCCGTAGCCCGCTGGCTGGCGTTGCGCTTGCACGGGTGCACAGCCCAGTTCGCCACTGTGCACGCCGGGCCGCCACTGCATGGGCAGCATGTCGTACACCGGTGTGGGCTCGAGCTGCGGCTTGGTCACGTCGTCAACAAAGAACGCGAGGTTGCCAAAATGCATGTCGGTGTTGCCGATGTACTGGCCAAACAGGTATTGCAGCGCGATGCGCTCAAGGCCTTGGGGCGAGAGCAATTTTTGCTGCACCAAAGCCTCGCAGCTGGCGACCCAGTGTTGCCTTGGCGTTTGCACAAAAGCATCGTGCAGCGCACTGAGCTCGACCACATGGCGCTTGCCCTGCGTGCCAATGCGGTCAAAGCGGGTGGACTGCAGGTACGTGCGCTGCTTGCTACGCAGCAAAACGGTGGGCGCGCTGGCAATGCCGTTTGCTTGCAAGACCTGGTTGGCCAAGTGTTCGAGCTGCAGCAGGTTGTGCCAACGCTCGCCAAAGGGCGTGCCGCAAAGTGGGCTGAATTTAACGATCACATGTTGGCCCTGCACGCGCGCCGTGAACTTGGGTTGCTCGCCCCCGGCAGACGAGGCTGCTGGCAGGCTGTGGCCCGCTTGCGTGGCCATGTGGTCGTAAAAGCGGGCGATGTTGTCTGCGTCAACTTGCAGGCCCTCATGCTGGCTATGGCCCGCACCCAACGCAAACGCACCGGGTGGGTCGCTGATGTGATTGGCTGCCATGTAGAGCGCCTGCTCGGTTGTCCATGCGTCGGGGTCGCTAGGGAAGTCGGGACGCAAATGGGTGTACTGCCGACCCAAAAAGCCCTGGGGCCGTAGGCTGCTCAAAAACCAAGGCAGACCGCCCCGACCCAGCCATTCGTGGCCCTGCGTGCCGCGCACATGCACCTCGCCTTGTTGCAAAAACTGTAGCGTGCCAAAAATCTCTGTGCGCCCCTTGGCATTGGTGCGCAGCAGGTTCTGCGCGCTGGGCAAGCCCAAGATGCTGCGAGTGAGCGTGTAGCGGCTGCTACGCGCCGCGCCCAGCCTGTGCACGACGCTGCCCAAACGGCCCAAGGCCAACGAGATGCTGGGTTGGCTTTTGCCTGTGGCGGCCACCAATTGCTTGGCGCTCAGCGGCCCGCCCTGCGCCAGCAGGTTGCGCAACTGAGCGTCCAAGCCTTCAAGTGAGGCCTCGGTCAGCGGCTTTGGCGGTGGGCTAAGCGGTGGAGGTTCAGGGGCATTCATTAATAGATACTTTTTTATAAGTATCTGTCAATAAACGAATTTTGTCAAAAATCTAATAGATTTCTGAATAGATACTTTTCTTAAAGCGTGGCTGCCAAAACCCCATGCGCCTGTTGGTCGGCGTGGTAGCTGCTGCGCACCATGGCCCCCACGGCTGCGTGGCTAAAGCCCATGGCGTAGGCCTGCGCTTCAAACATTTTGAAGGTGTCGGGGTGCACATAGCGCTTGACGCTCAGATGCGCGTTCGACGGCGCGAGGTACTGGCCAATGGTCAGCATGTCGATGCCGTGGGCGCGCATGTCGCGCATGGTTTGCAAAATCTCGTCGTCGGTCTCGCCCAGGCCGACCATGATGCCGCTCTTGGTTGGCACGTTCGGGTGCAGGGCTTTGAACTTTTTCAGCAGGTTCAGGCTGAAAGCGTAGTCGCTGCCGGGGCGGGCCTCTTTGTACAGGCGCGGGATGGTTTCCAGGTTGTGGTTCATCACGTCGGGTGGCGCGGCTTTCAAAATCTCTAAGGCGCGGTCGTCGCGGCCACGAAAGTCGGGCACCAGCACCTCGATGGTGGTGCCGGGCGAGAGCTCGCGGGTTTTGCGGATGCACTCGACAAAATGCGCCGCCCCGCCGTCGCGCAGGTCGTCGCGGTCGACGCTGGTAATCACCACGTATTTCAGCTTGAGCGCGGCAATGGTGTTGGCTAAATTGAGCGGTTCATTCGCATCTAGCGGGTCAGGGCGGCCATGGCCGACGTCGCAAAACGGGCAGCGCCGTGTGCACTTGTCGCCCATGATCATGAAGGTGGCCGTACCCTTGCCAAAGCATTCACCGATGTTCGGGCAAGAAGCCTCTTCGCACACAGTGACCAAGTTGTTCTTGCGCAGAATGTCTTTGATCTCATAAAAGCGGGTGCTGGGCGAACCCGCTTTGACGCGGATCCAGTCGGGCTTTTTCAGCACCGGCCCGCTTTCAACCTTGACGGGGATGCGGCTGAGCTTGGCCCCGGCTTTTTGTTTGGCCAAGGGGTTGTAGTCGCTTTGGCTTTGCGCGTCGCGCACGACGGGGGAGTTGCTAACGTGGGATGTGCTCATGCACGCATTTTCGCCGATGCGCGTGGGGTGCGTACTGCGTGCAGGTTTACGCCAGAGCCGAGGCCTAAAACTTCACCGCCAAATTCACCCACCAGTCGGGCAATACGGTTACCACTTGGGCTTCGAGCCATTTGTCGCCACCCGTCAAAATGGCTACGCCTACCAAGAGCAGCAGCAGGCCAAAGGCTTTTTTCACGCCGTCCATGCGACCCAGCACCCAGCCGCGCACGCGGTTGAAGCCGCTGCGCGAGGCGTAGGCCGCCGCCACCAAGGGGATGGCTGCGCCCACGCCAAACAAGCCCAAAATAAGGCCACCGCTGGCCGCGCCGCCCTCGCTGGCCACCAAGGTCAGGGCCGAGGCCAGCAGTGGGCCCGAGCAGGGGCTCCACACCAAGCCCAGCAAGCCGCCCAGCGCCAACGCGCCCCAGAGCGACTCGGTGTTCAAGCGGCTGCTGGCGCTGTTGGCTGAGTTGGCCAGGGGTGTGACCAGGTTGGTAAATTTTTCATTCAACCAAGGCACCAGCATGACGATGCCAAAAGCCACCAGCAGGGCAGCGCCACCCACGCGCACACTGTCGCCGTCGATGCCCAGCGCGGGGCCGAGCAGGCCCAGCAGCATGCCAATCAATGCAAACGAAGTGGCCATGCCCACGCCCATGGCCAGTGGTGCGAGCTTGTTGTTTTGCACCGCGCCGCCCAGCACCAAGGGCAAAATGGGAAAGACGCAGGGGCTGAGCGTGGTCAGGCTGCCTGCGGCCAGGCTCAGGGCCAGTTGGGTGGGGCTGGCCATGGGTGTTACCGCTTTACAGGCCGGTGGTCAAAGTGGTTTTGAGTGCAGCGGCTTCGGTCACGCCCGCGCTACGGGCTACCTCGCTCTTGCCCTTAAAGACCACGATGGTGGACTGGGTGCGGATGTTCATTTCTTTCTTCAGCGCCTTTTCGTTGTCGTAGTCGGCTACCAAGATGGTCAGCTTGCTCAGAGCGGTGTCGCTCTTGAAGCCGTCAAACACTTTGCCTTGGGCTTTGCACGTAGGGCACCAGTCGGCATGAAAAGCCACGGCCACGGGCGTGCCCTCAGTTTGCGCAGCGGCCAATGCGGCGGCGCTATAGGGTTTGATAGTGAGCGCCTGGGCGGCACCGGCCAGCATCAGCAGGCCAGCAGCCAGGGTGGAGAGAAAAGCTTTGCGGTTCAACATAGAGACTCCTAGTCGGTAAAAAGGCAGCACAACACTGCCTTCAACCTCTTAGTCGCAGGGCTTGGGCAAAGCTTACAGCCGTGGCTTAAATTTTTTTTAAGCCACAAGATAGGTTTGCAGTTTGCTTGCCAGCACGGCGGCGGCTTCGTCCCACGCAGTGGCTACGCCAAGTCTAGCGAGGTCTACCGTCTGCAGGCCTGCATAGCCGCAGGGGTTGATGCGGGCAAAGGGTTCGAGGTCCATGGCCACGTTCAGCGCCAGGCCGTGGTACGTGCAGTGGCGGCTTACTTTGATGCCCAGCGCCGCAATTTTGCCTAGCCCAACGCCCCCAGCCTGCGGTGGCAGGCCTAGCTGCTGTGCCGTGAACGCAGCAGGCAAGCGGGCGTGGCTGGCGGGATCGGCCACGCGGACATAGATGCCTGGCGCGCCGCGCACGCGGTGGCCGGTCACACCAAAGTGGGCCAGGGTTTTGATGAGCGCCTCTTCGATGCGGAACACGTATTCCTTCACGTAATAGCCCGCGCGGCGCAGGTCCAGCAAGGGGTAGGCCACCACTTGGCCTGGCCCGTGGTAGGTCACTTGACCACCCCGGTTGGTGGCCACCACGGGAATATTGCCCGCCTGCAAAACATGTTCGCTTTTGCCCGCCAAGCCTTGGGTGTAGAGCGCAGCGTGCTCACAAATCCATAGCTGATCAGGCGCATCCACACTGCGTTGCGCGGTGAAGTCTTGCATGGCCGCGACGATGCTGGCGTAGCTGGGGGCGGTGTTGGCGCGGCCTAGAAATTGCGCTTGCAACGGCTTTGTGGCATGCCCGGCGGGTACGGCTCGGGCGTCTTGCGCAGCACTCATGCCGCGCCCCAAGCTAGGCACCAACTGGCCCGCGCCCGGCTGTGCGCAATCAAGCGGGCATTGGGCTCGTCGGTGTGCTCCATCCACTCCAAAGCTGCCTCTGCGCTGCGGCCAAATTGCATGTGGCGCGCTTGCAGGCGCTGGCGGCGCAAGGCGTCGTCTACGTCGAGGTACCAGGTTTGGTCGAGCAGGGGAGCTGCTTGCCGCCAGGGGCCTTGGTCGAGTAACAGGTAGTTGCCTTCGACGATCAGCAGGGGCAAGCTGGGCGCGATGGCAATGGCGTTGGCGATCGGCTCTTCCAGTGCGCGCTCAAAGCGCGGTGCGTAGATGGTCTCCTTGCCCAGGGGGTCTTGCGCACGCAGGCGCTGCAGCAGGGCGGCAAAACCCGCGGCGTCAAAGGTGTCGGGCGCGCCTTTGCGCTCGCGGCGGCCCAGGCGCAGCAGCTCGCTGTTGGCCAGGTGAAAGCCGTCCATGGGCAGCACCTGGGTTTGCGTGGGCGCAGCGGCGTGCAGGGCCTCGGCCAGGGTGGACTTGCCCGCGCCGGGCGGGCCGACGATGCCCAGCATGCGCCGTCCGCCGTGGGCTGAATGCGAACTCTGGGTTAAAAGGGCTTGCAGGCGCGCCAAAGCTTCGGCGGGCAGCTTGGGCTGGGCGGGGCTGGCATGAGGGCGAGGAACTGGCATAAAAGACCTTGTCGGGGGCTCAAAGCACCATCTTGACCATCGGGTGGGTCGAGAGCGCGCGGTACAACTCATCGAGCTGCTCGCGGCTGGTGGCGTGCACGGTGAGGGTGACGCCCAGGTAGTTGCCGGCCTTGCTCTCGCGCAGCTCGATGCTGGTGGCGTCAAAGGCCGGGTCGAACTGGTGGGCGATGTGGGTCAGAGCGTGCACAAAGCCATCGACCTTGGCACCCATGACCTTGATGGGGAACTGGCAGGGGTATTCAATGAGGGATTCTTGCGCCGGGCTGGGTGTGCTGCCTTGTGGCGTGGCGGTGGGCGGTGGGGTGTGCATAGGCAATCGGATCACAATTGGGGTTCGTGGGGCTTAGCGGGGCCTCACTGGGCGTAGGGGTGGGTCGTGGAATTTGCGGGGGCAGGGCTGCGTGGCTGCAAGGCGCGGGTTTCGCCAATGGCCATGACGAAAAAATCTTCGTCTGCCACGCCCTGCGCTTGGCGGGCGGCGGCCAGGTCTTGCGGCGGTTGGTCAAGTGGCTCGTCGGTGAGGTTAAAGGTGCCCCAATGCACGCCCACGCTGCGTTTGGCACCCAGGTCTTGGTGGATTTGCACAGCCTCGGCGGGGTTGATGTGCTGCTCCTTCATGAACCAGCGCGGCTCGTAGGCGCCCACGGCGATCAGGGCCATGTCAAAGCCGCCGCCCAGGGCCGCAGTTTGGCGCGACGCAAAGCGTTGGCGGGTGTCGGCAAAGTCTTTAGAGTAGCCGGTGTCGCCGCTGAAGTACCAGTGCAAGTCGGGCCCGAGCACGGCCCAGCCGCCCCACAGGGTTTGCAGGCGGTCGGCTACGCCACGCGCCGACCAATGTTGCACCGGCGTGAAGTGAAATTCCACGCCCTTCACGGTGTGGCTTTGCCACCAGTCGAGTTCAACCACGTTGCGAATGCCCAGCGCTTCCATCCACGGCTTAATGCCCAAAGGTACTATAAAAACAGTAGCATTCAACGCACGACTGGAAAGCGTTTGCACGGTATTTTTGTCTAAATGGTCGTAGTGGTTGTGGGAAATCAGTACCACGTCGATGGGCGGCAGTTCGGCCAAGGCCAAGCCCGGTGCCTGGGCGCGCTGGGGACCGGCAAACTGCACGGGCGAGGCGCGGTCGCTGAAGACGGGGTCGGTCAGCACGTTCAGGCCACCGGCTTGCACCAACATGCTGGCGTGGCCGATCCAGGTCATTTGCGGCGCGCTCTGCAGGGGGCTGGCGGTGTAGGCGCTGGCGTAGGCCTGGATGCGCGGCAGGTCGGCCGCTACCGTGGCGGTGGGCGTTTGCGGTGGCTTGGGCAGGCCTTGGGTGCGCGCCTGCCACTGCCAGCGCAGCAGGTCGGTGAAGGACTTGTCGACCTGCTCAACATAGTTGTTTTTAAAGCCGCTGGGGGTGTGATGGGGCAGGGCGTGGTTGTAGTAAGGGTTCATGTTCGAGCAAGCGCCCAGACCCAGTATGAGGCCACATGCGCTATAAAAAAAAGAGCTATATACGCGCATAAACAGTGCGTTAGCGGCCTATTTGATCAAAATTACCGCAGCAATGGCGAACCAGGCCAGCGCAAAATTTATTTTCACCAGCAAGGCAATGCTGGCCATATGCCGCCCGGCCAGCGGCCAGTCGGCCGCCGCCACCGCGCGCTGCAGACGGCGGTAGGGAACAAAGTACAGGTGGGCAAACACGGCCATCATCAGCAGGCCCAGGCCCAACATATAGTGCCAGCCCAAAGGCGCGCTGCGCATGCCCACGCTGACCAGCATGTGCATGCCGGTGAGCAGCAAGAGCGCAATGCCCAGCCACACTACGACAAAGAAGCGGCGCAACACAGCCGCCATCAAAGCCAGGCGAACGGGCGGCGCGAGTTGTGCGTGCACCACAGGGCGCAGGGCCAGCAGTACAAAGCCCATGCCGCCCACCCAGAACAGGGCTGCAGCGAGATGCAAAAATTTGGCAAGAGCGGGCATGGGGTTCTTTCAAAGAGTGGTTAGATTGTCGCGCAGCGGCAGAAAAATAAAGAAATGTTCAGCGCTGTAAGGAAGCGCTCGGGTTTGTACTTATAATGAGAGGCTTGGCGCAATTTTGGGCCCTCGTTCTGACATGTCAACCCTGCAGCCCGATTCTGATCTTGCGTCTGAAGAGCCCGAATTCAAGCCGCTCACCGCTCAACAAGCGCGTGAGCTGCGTGAAAAAAATCCCCCGCTGTCTCCCTGGCGGGTGATCGTGGGTCAAATTCTGGCGGGTGCCCTCGTGGCCTTGCTGGCGTGGGTTCTAACGGGCAGGCCTTCGGTGGCGTGGTCGGTGGCGTGGGGGGCATTGGCGGTGGTAGTTCCGGCGGCATTGTTTGCCCGGGGGCTGGCCAGCCCAGTGGCACAAATACATGCGGGCGCAGCGGCGTTTGCATTTTTTTTGTGGGAAGCGATTAAGTTGGCTTTGACGGTGGCAATGTTGTTTGCCGCGCCAAGGTTGGTGGTGGGCTTGAGTTGGCCAGCAATGCTGGTTGGCCTGGTGCTCGCCATGAAGGTGTACTGGTTGGCGCTGGTGTTTAAAAAAACATTCAGCGCCCGCCTCCAAACGAACAAAAGTTGAGAGACTGTTGATGTATGGCTGCTGAATCTGCTGTTGAACACGTTGCTGGGCAAGGCCCAACGGCTGGTGAATACATTGTTCACCACCTGACACATCTGCAAAACCGCCCCATGAAGGGTGTGATCGACTTTGGCGTTGTGAACTACGACTCCATTTTTTGGTCGATTCTGTTGGGCGTGGTGGGCTGTTTCTTCCTCTGGCGCGCTGCCAAAGCGGCTACCTCAGGTGTGCCTGGTCGCTTTCAGGCGGCGGTAGAGTTTTTGGTTGAGTTTGTGGATGCGCAGGCCAAAGGCATTGTGCACAACGCTAACAGCCGTAAGCTGGTAGCCCCCTTGGCGCTGACCGTGTTTGTGTGGATTTTCTTAATGAATTCCATGGACTTCTTGCCCGTTGATTTATTGCCCCGCGTGTGGGAAATGATCTACGGCGCTGCGGGCCATGACGCGCACCACGCTTTCTTCCGTGTGGTGCCCACCGCTGACTTGTCAACCACGCTGGGCCTGTCGGTCTCGGTGCTCTTGGTTTGCATTTTCTACAACATCAAGATCAAAGGTCTGGGTCACTGGATCCATGAGCTGTTCAGCGCGCCCTTTGGTGCCAAGCTGGGCCCCATCAATTTCTTGTTTCAAATGATCGAATTCGTGGCCAAAACCGTCTCGCATGGCATGCGACTGTTTGGCAATATGTATGCGGGCGAGCTGCTGTTTATGCTGATCGCTCTCATGGGCAGTCACTTGGCCTTGTCGGCCTCGGGTATTTTGCTGCCAATTGCGCATATTTTGGCGGGCACGGTGTGGTCGATTTTCCACATTTTGATCGTCGGTCTACAGGCTTTTGTGTTCATGATGTTGACCCTGGTCTACATTGGCCAAGCCCACGACGCGCACTGATTTTTTCGAGTTTTCTTTTCCCTTAACCTTAACTATCCATTAACAGGAGCTTCAACATGGAACACGTACTTGGCTTTGTCGCATTGGCAGCTGGTTTGATTATTGGCCTGGGCGCTATCGGCGCTTGTATCGGCATCGGCATCATGGGTAGCAAATACCTCGAAGCTGCTGCACGTCAGCCTGAACTCATGAACGAATTGCAAGGCAAAATGTTCGTGTTGGCTGGTCTGATCGACGCGTCCTTCCTGATCGGCGTCGGTATCGCGATGATGTTCGCGTTTGCCAACCCCTTCGTGCTGAAGTAATTCAGCATAGCCCCGTCCACCAACTGACTGAAAGGGTGTTGCTGTGAGCATCAACGCAACCCTGTTCGTCCAGGCCATCGTTTTTGCGATTCTGGTGTGGTTCACGATGAAATTCGTGTGGCCTCCTATCGCAACCGCGCTGGACGAACGTGCAAACAAGATCGCCGACGGCTTGGCCGCCGCCGACAAAGCCAAGAGCGAACTGTCTGCCGCCAACCAGCGCGTAGAAGCCGAGCTGGCCAAGTCACGCACAGAAACCACCCAGCGTTTGGCCGATGCCGAGCGCCGTGGTCAGGCTATCGTGGAAGAGGCCAAGGCCCGCGCCACGGAAGAAGCCAGCAAGATCGTGGCTGCGGCCAAGGTCGAGGCCGATCAGCAAACCGTGAAAGCCCGCGAGACCCTGCGTGAGCAGGTGGCCGCTTTGGCTGTCAAGGGCGCTGAGCAAATTCTGCGCAAAGAAGTCAATGCCGGTGTGCATGCAGACTTGCTGAGCCGTTTGAAGACTGAGCTGTAAGGACTGCTATGGCTGAACTCGCCACCATCGCCCGCCCTTACGCCGAAGCGCTGTTCAAGGCCTCGTCTGCTGACATGGCTGGTGCGGCTGTGTGGGTGGACGAGCTCGCTGCCATTGCGGCCAATCTGCAGTTGCAGCAGTTTGCTGACAACCCCAAGGTTGATGTCGCACAGGTTTTTGCAGTGGTCTCTGGCGTAGCCAAAACCAGCTTGCCTGCGAATGCGCAAAACTTTTTGCGCACCGTGATCGAAAATGGTCGCCTGTCGGCCATGCCTGAAATTGCAGCCCAGTTTCGTGCTTTGAAAAATGCGCGAAGCGGTTCGTCCGATGCGGTGGTGCACAGTGCCTTCCCAATCGAACTCGCAGCCTTGGCTGAACTGGCCAGCACGCTGGAGAAGCGTTTTGCGCGCAAGCTCAATGTGTCGGTGGTGCTCGAACCCGCCCTGATCGGTGGCGTGCGCGTGGTGGTCGGTGACGAAGTGCTAGACACCTCCGTCAAGGCCCGTCTGGAACAAATGAAAGTGGCCCTAACGGCCTGAGGACAAGTCAAATGCAACTCAATCCCGCAGAAATTTCCGAGCTGATTAAAAGCCGCATTGAAGGCCTTGCCGTCAGTGCCGACATCCGCAACCAAGGCACCGTTGTTTCGGTGACCGACGGTATCGTTCGCATCCACGGCTTGTCTGACGTGATGCAAGGCGAAATGCTCGAATTCCCCGCCACCAAAGACGGCCAGCCTACTTACGGCCTGGCCCTGAACCTCGAGCGCGACTCGGTGGGTTCGGTGATCTTGGGTGAGTACGAGCACATCTCTGAAGGCGACACCGTTAAATGCACGGGCCGCATTTTGGAAGTACCGGTCGGCCCCGAGCTGATTGGCCGCGTGGTTAACGCCCTAGGTCAGCCCATTGACGGCAAAGGTCCGATCAACGCCAAGATGACCGACGTGATCGAAAAGGTTGCGCCGGGTGTGATCGCCCGTAAATCGGTCGACCAGCCTATGCAAACTGGTTTGAAGTCGATCGACTCCATGGTGCCCGTAGGGCGTGGTCAACGTGAACTGATCATTGGTGACCGCCAGACCGGCAAAACCGCTGTAGCGATTGACGCGATCATCAACCAAAAAGGTCAGAACATGACCTGCGTTTATGTCGCCATTGGCCAAAAAGCCTCGTCGATTAAAAACGTGGTGCGTGCCCTTGAGCAAGCTGGCGCCATGGCCTACACCATCGTGGTGGCGGCTTCGGCTTCTGAGTCGGCTGCTATGCAGTACGTTAGCGCCTACTCAGGCTGCACCATGGGCGAGTACTTCCGCGACCGCGGTCAAGACGCGTTGATCGTTTATGACGATTTGTCGAAGCAGGCCGTGGCTTACCGCCAAGTGTCTCTGCTCTTGCGCCGTCCACCAGGCCGCGAAGCCTACCCCGGCGACGTGTTCTATCTCCACAGCCGTTTGCTCGAGCGCGCCGCCCGCGTGAATGCCGACTACGTCGAAGCCTTCACCAAAGGTGAAGTCAAAGGCAAAACCGGCTCGTTGACAGCATTGCCCATCATTGAAACGCAAGCGGGCGACGTGTCGGCCTTCGTGCCTACCAATGTAATTTCGATTACCGACGGTCAAATTTTCTTGGAAACCTCGCTGTTCAACGCTGGCATTCGTCCCGCGATTAACGCTGGTATCTCGGTGTCCCGCGTGGGCAGTTCGGCCCAGACTAAGATCATCAAGGGCCAGTCGGGCGGTATCCGTACCGATTTGGCGCAGTACCGTGAGCTGGCTGCTTTTGCGCAGTTTGCGTCTGACTTGGACGAGTCCACCCGCAAGCAGCTCGACCGTGGTGCCCGCGTGACCGAGCTCTTGAAGCAAGCTCAGTACAGCCCGCTGCCCATCAGCTTGATGGGTGCAACTTTGTTCGCTGTGAACAAAGGCTTTATGGATGATGTGGAAATCAAAAAGATTTTGCCCTTCGAGCACGGTCTGCACGCTTACCTCAAAGACAAGCACGCTGCCCTGCTGGCCAAGCTGGAAGACAGCAAGGCCCTGGACAAAGAGTCTGAGGCTGAATTGACGGCTGCCGTTGGCGCTTTCAAAAAGACCTTCGCCTAATCCCCACCTGATACACCTACTACTAGGAGCCACGAATGGCATCAGGCAAGGAGCTACGGACCAAGATCAAATCGGTGGAGAACACCAAGAAGATCACCAAGGCCATGGAAATGATTTCGGTTTCCAAAATGCGCAAGGCACAGGAGCGCATGCGCGCAGCCCGTCCGTACAGCGAAAAAATCCGCAACATCGCTAGCAATTTGGGCCAAGCCAA
The DNA here is from genome assembly GCA_947448675.1 of Betaproteobacteria bacterium. Lineage (GTDB taxonomy): Bacteria > Pseudomonadota > Gammaproteobacteria > Burkholderiales > Burkholderiaceae_C > CANFOR01. The sequence goes on along the minus strand of CANFOR010000002.1, from coordinate 12,011 downwards.
CCCTGAATATGTGCATACCTTTATGAAGCAAAACGACGGCAAGTCGGTGGGCTTTATTGTGGTGACCACTGACAAAGGTTTGTGCGGCGGTTTGAACACCAACTTGCTGCGTGCTGTGACTTCCAAGTTGCGCGAGACCCAAGCTGGGGCTATGACGCCACAGGCTGTGGCCATTGGCAGCAAGGGTTTGGGCTTTTTGAACCGCGTCAATGCCAAGGTGGTGTCGCATGTCACCCACCTGGGCGACAAGCCGCAGCTCGACAAACTGATTGGCCCGGTCAAGGTATTGTTGGACGCGTATACAAAGGGTGAAGTCAGTGCGGTTTACCTGTGCTACAACAAGTTTGTCAGCACCATGAGCCAGGTGCCCGTGCTCGATCAACTGCTGCCTTTGTCGGCCGCCAAGATGGACGCCGAGACCAAGGCCAGTGGCACGCAACACGCTTGGGACTACATCTACGAGCCTGATGCACAAGCCGTGATCGACGACTTGTTGGTCCGCTACGTCGAGGCTTTGGTTTACCAAGCATTGGCCGAGAACATGGCTTCTGAGCATGCGGCGCGCATGGTGGCCATGAAGGCCGCCACCGACAACGCTGGCAATGTGATTGGTGAATTGAAGTTGGTCTACAACAAAACCCGTCAAGCAGCGATTACCAAAGAGCTGTCTGAAATCGTATCTGGCGCAGCGGCCATTAGCGGCTAAACAGCGGCTTAACTAATTCAAATTTATTGGAGCGAAAAATGCAAGCCCAAGGCAAAATTGTTCAGTGTATCGGCGCCGTGGTGGACGTGGAGTTTCCACGCGACCAGATGCCCAAGATTTACGACGCGCTCAAGATGGACGGCTCTGCGCTGACTCTCGAAGTGCAGCAGCAACTCGGCGACGGCATCGTGCGTACGATTGCTCTGGGTTCATCCGACGGCCTGCGCCGCGGTTTGGTCGTGTCGAACACCGGCCTGCCCATTACCGTGCCCGTTGGCAAAGCCACCCTGGGTCGCATCATGGACGTGCTGGGCGCGCCGATTGACGAGCGTGGCCCTGTGGCGCAAACCCTCACCGCATCTATTCACCGCAAAGCGCCTGCCTATGACGAACTGAGCCCTTCGCAAGAGTTGCTGGAAACCGGCATCAAGGTGATTGACCTGGTTTGCCCATTTGCCAAGGGCGGCAAGGTGGGCCTGTTCGGTGGTGCTGGCGTGGGCAAGACCGTGAACATGATGGAGCTCATCAACAACATCGCCAAGGCGCACAGCGGCTTGTCCGTGTTCGCTGGTGTGGGTGAGCGTACCCGTGAAGGTAACGACTTCTACCACGAGATGGCCGACTCCGGTGTGGTGAACCTTGAGAACCTCGAAGAATCTAAAGTGGCCATGGTCTATGGCCAGATGAATGAGCCCCCAGGTAACCGTTTGCGCGTCGCTTTGACGGGCTTGACCATCGCCGAGTCCTTCCGTGACGAAGGTAAAGACGTGTTGTTCTTCGTTGACAACATCTACCGCTACACCCTGGCCGGTACCGAAGTCTCGGCACTCTTGGGCCGTATGCCTTCTGCTGTGGGTTACCAGCCCACCTTGGCTGAAGAAATGGGCCGTTTGCAAGAGCGCATCACCTCTACCAAAGTCGGCTCCATTACCTCCATCCAGGCTGTGTACGTGCCAGCCGATGACTTAACCGACCCGTCGCCTGCTACCACCTTCGCGCACCTGGATTCCACCGTGGTGTTGAGTCGTGACATTGCCTCGCTGGGTATCTACCCCGCTGTGGACCCGCTGGACTCCACTAGCCGCCAACTCGACCCATTGGTGGTGGGCCAAGACCATTACGAAACTGCCCGCGCTGTGCAAGGCACGTTGCAACGCTATCGCGAACTACGCGACATTATTGCCATCATGGGCATGGATGACCTGGCTCCTGAAGACAAGCTGGCCGTGGCCCGTGCACGCAAAATCCAACGCTTCTTGAGCCAGCCCTTCCATGTGGCTGAAGTGTTTACCGGTAGCCCTGGCAAATACGTCCCCTTGTCGGAAACCATTCGTGGCTTCAAGATGATTGTGTCGGGCGAGTGCGATCATCTGCCCGAGCAGGCTTTCTACATGGTCGGCACCATCGACGAAGCCTTTGAAAAGGCTAAAAAGGTCTAATCATGGCGACCATCCACGTTGATGTTGTCAGTGCCGAAGCGTCGATCTTTTCAGGTGAGGCCAAGTTTGTGGCCCTGCCCGGTGAGGCTGGCGAACTGGGCATTTACCCACGCCACACGCCACTGATCACCCGCATCAAACCCGGTTCGGTGCGCATAGAAAAGGCCGACGGTAGCGAAGAATTCATCTTCGTCGCCGGCGGTGTTCTCGAAGTTCAACCCGATTGCGTGACGGTGCTCTCCGATACTGCGATTCGTGGCAAAGACCTCGACGAAGAAAAAGCCAATGCCGCCAAAGCAGCAGCTGAAGATGCCTTGCGCAATGCCAAAGGTGAGCTCGACATCGCCAAGGCACAGTCTGAGTTGTCGGTGATGGCCGCACAGTTGGCCGCCTTGCGCCGTTTTAGGCAGAAAAAATAAGACTCGTTATTCCCCAGTAAAGCCGCTCTTGAGCGGCTTTTTCATGCACGCATGCTTACAATGTGAACTATGGAATCCGCCAGCATTTTTGAAAATACCGTCACACAAGATGAAGCAGCCCAACTGCTGATTACCTCGTCTGCGCTAATCGAACTTAGCTTGGATGACGCACGCAGTGTGGTTCAGTACATGCAGCCCAAACGCATCCCAGAAGGGGTGGTGTTCATGCGTGAAGGTGAGAAAACCAATACCAACTACATGCTCTTGGTTTTGCATGGCGATGTGTCGGTCGAGACGCACACCCCGGGCGATCAAGTGGGCATGGTGGTGTCCATCATCGGGCCGGGCAATCTGATCGGAGAAATGGGCATCTTAGATGGCGCACCGCGCTCAGCCACCTGCACTGCAGCAAGCGACTTGGCGGTAGCGGTGTTGTCACGGGCTGCGCTATTCAAACTGATCCAAGAAAAACCGCAGACTGCCGCGCATTTAACCCTGGCCATTTCGAAGCGTTTGGCAGATCGCTTACGCGAAACCAATCAAAAACTCAAGCTGTTCTCGAAGATCAATAACGCATTACAGCAAGAGATTAACGCCATCATGGACAGTCGCGGCAAAGGCGCGTAGTTAACCCACTTATTCGCAAAAACATGATCCACTGGCCTCAATGGCTACAAGGTAACTGGCGCAAAGCCGGTATGCTCATCCTCTCGGTGGGGCTGCTGAGTGCAGCAGTGGTTTATCGCTTGGCCAGCACTAATTCAGAAGACCAAAACACCGCATACAGCATGGTTGGTGGTCAATCATTTGGGTTGTCTGCTCAAGAGCAAGCGCGAGCACTCTATGAGTTGAAACGCATTGGGGGTACCCAAGCCGTGCTCACGGTAGAGTTGCACACCTGGCTCAAATCACTTTGGCATGGCAAGCGTTTGGCCATTAGCCTGGCCGCTGTTTCCTTGCTCATGGGTGGTCTGTGTTTTCATCTGGGCAGTTTGGCTGATGAAGATCCAGAAGCTTGAGCCTCTTTTAACTAGTAAGCAGAGCAGCAACTCGCTCCTGTAATCCCGCAGGGCACACTGTCCCAGGCGTTAGGGCCGTACCAACATTTAAGCCAACGCGGCTCCAGAGGCCGCGTCTGAACGGCCGCACCATGGCGCTACCCTTCTCGACGCGGCTGAAGAAAGATCCCCACAGGTTCTGCAATGCCATAGGTATCACAGGAGCAGTCTGGCGCTCTAAAATTTTTATCAGACCGCCTTTGAACTCTTGCAAGGTGCCGTCGCGCGTAATGCCACCCTCGGGGAAGATGCACAACAAGTCACCAGCTTGAAGCACCTGCGCGGCGCGTTCAAAAGCCGTTACATAAGCCTCTGGGTCTTCCTTATGTGATGCAATAGGGATGGCTTTGGCCAGCTTGAATAGCCAACCCAAGATCGGCAATTTAAAAATACGGTGGTCCATTACAAACACAATGGGCCTTGGGCTGGCCGCCATCAGCAAAATGGCGTCTACAAAACTCACCTGGTTGCACACCAAAATCGCCGCACCTGTGGTGGGAATGTTTTCATCGCCGCGAATCTTGAAGCGGTAAACCAAGTGCGAGAGCAACCAGGCTATAAAACGCAGCAAATACTCCGGCACGATCAAGAAGATGTAGGCAGCAACGACTGCGTTGGCAATTCCAACGAATAAGAAAATTTGCGGCACCGTAAATTGTGAAGCTAGCAGAGCACCAGCGATGATGGAGCTGGCAATCATGAACAGCGCATTTAGAATATTGTTGGCCGCAATGATGCGTGCACGGTGCGACGCTACGCTGCGTAGCTGAATCAGCGCATACATGGGTACGCTGTACAGCCCGGCAAACAGACTGAGTAAAAATAAGTCTGCCATCACACGCCAATGCGCGTGCTGTGCCATGAATGCATCCAGGCCCATGATTTCAGAAGCAGGCATGCTGCGCGAAGCAAAGTAAAGGTCGATGGCAAACACGCTCATACCAATAGCGCCAAGCGGCACCAAGCCAATTTCTACATGGCGTTTAGAAAGTACTTCGCAGAGCAAAGAGCCAGTGCCAATGCCAATCGAAAATACCACCAAGAGTAACGAGGCAACATGGGCATCACCATGCAAAACCTCTTTCGCAAAGCTGGGAAACTGGCTCAAAAACACGGCGCCAAAAAACCACATCCATCTTATGCCCAGCAAAGAACGAAACACAACCAAGTTGCCATGCGCCAGTTTCAGATTGGCCCAGGTTTCGGTGACGGGATTCCAATTGATTTTCAACCCAGGGTCGGTAGCCGGTGCACTGGGTATGTACTGCGCAACCGCACGGCCGAACAAGGCCAAAACCACGCAAGCGATGGCTATATCACGGTGGCCAGTTTCAGGAATCGCCACAATAATGCCGCCCACCACATTGCCCAGCAAAATGGCTACAAAAGTGCCCATCTCCACCATGCCATTGCCGCCGGTTAGTTCGCGTTCGCTCAGCACTTGGGGCAGGTATGCAAACTTAACAGGGCCAAACAGCGTGGAGTGGAGCCCCATTAAAAAAGTGCAGAGCAACAGCACAGCGGCATTTGCGGTGATAAACCCAAAAGCCGCAATCAGCATGATGAGCACTTCTAAATTTTTAACAAAGCGAATCATCACCGTTTTGTTGAGCTTATCGGTGAGCTGGCCGGAAGTGGCAGAAAACAATAGAAAAGGCAGAATGAACAGCGCGCCAATTATCAAGCCCGCCATCGCCGGTTGCATCCAGTCCACACTGAGTTGGTAGGTCACCATCACCGTAAACGCGAATTTGAACAAATTGTCATTCGCTGCACCAGAGAATTGCGTCCAGAAAAAAGGCGCAAACCGCTTTTGCTTCAAGAGCGCAAATTGGTTGGGATGTTCATGTGCGGGAGTGCTGGAAGTGTTGCGCATATAAAAGTCTCGGCAAATAGTCGTTAGCTTAGATTGTGACGGCAGACTGTGACATCGTAAGCCAGGGCTTGCCCAGTGGTAGGCTATAGCCCATGAGCGCAAATACACCACTCCACCGCATCGTCATCGTCGGAGGCGGCGCTGCAGGCCTAGAGCTTGCCACCGCCTTGGGTAACAAGCTGGGAGCGCGGCGCGGGCGCAAAGCCTGCGCCCATGTGGTCTTGGTTGATGCCAACCGCACCCATATCTGGAAGCCCAAGCTGCACGAAATTGCCGCTGGCAGCATGGACATGGGCGTACACGAGGTCGACATGCTGGCGCAAGCGCATTGGCATGGCTTTAGCAGCTGCCTGGGTGCCATGACCGGCCTGGACCGCACATTGCGTGAGATCAGCATTGCACCTTACATCGACGACGACGGCCAAAGCATTACCCCCGAGCGCCGCCTAGGCTACGACACTTTGGTCATTGCCGTGGGTAGCCAGAGCAACGACTTTGGCACCCCCGGCGTCGGCCCCTACGCGATGAAGCTTGAAAGCGCAGCCGACGCACGGCGCTTTCACCGCCGCATGCTCAGCGCCTTTATTCGGGCCAACACGCAAACCGAGCCGCTGCGCCCCGAGCAATTGCATGTGGCCATCATTGGTGCAGGCGCAACCGGCGTGGAGCTGGCCGCCGAGCTGCACCGCAGCACCCGAGAAGTGGTGGCCTATGGGCTCGACCACTTGAATGCCGACAAAGATATTCAGGTCAATGTGATCGAAGCTGCGCCCCGTATCTTGCCCGCCCTGCCTGAGCGGCTCTCAGTTGCTACCGAAAAATTGCTGCGCGAATTGGGCGTGGCGGTGCACACCAACGCTAAGGTGGCCGAGGTCTTGCCGGACGGCGTGCGCCTTGCCGACGGGCGGCATATTGCCGCCGAGTTGGTGGTGTGGGCCGCAGGCGTGAAAGCGCCTGATTTTTTGCAAGGTCTGGGTGGCTTAGAGAGCAACCGCATCCACCAATTGCAGGTGCGACCCACGCTGCAAACCACGCTGGATGACAACATCTTCGCCATCGGCGACTGCGCGGCCTGCCCCTGGCCCGACGGCAGCGCCAACAGCACACGCTTGGTACCACCTCGGGCCCAGGCGGCACACCAACAAGCGTCGCACTTGGCGCGGCAAATTCAGCAGCGCCTGGCCGGCCGAGCGCCCAGCGAATACCGCTACCGCGACTTCGGCTCTTTGGTCTCCTTGGGTGAATACAGCACCGTAGGCAATATGATGGGTGGCCTGGTCGGCGGCAGTTTGTTTGTTGAGGGCCTGTTCGCGCGTTTAATGTATGTGTCGCTCTACAAAATGCACGAATACGCATTGCACGGTTTTGCCAAAGTAGCGCTCGACACGCTCGCCCGTTTTCTAACGCGGCGCACCGAGCCGCACGTCAAGCTGCATTAGTGCGCTAGTGCGCTGGGCCCGCCGCGGCGTCGGTAAACACGGTGAGCACACCGGTGTAGCCATACAGGTGGTGGCGCGCAATCTCGCCGCCTGCAAAAAAACCCACCAAGGGCACGTCGCCCAAAGCCCGGCGCACTATTTGCAGCTCGGCACTGGGCGCACCAAAGTGCGGGCCACCGCGCCCAGAGCAGCTCACGTACACCGCACCAGCAATACGCCGCGCCGGGTGGGCGCTAGCCTGGGCCTCGGGCAAGGCCAGGGCATTGGCGGTTTCCAGCGCCATTTCTTCGGGTTCTAGTTCTTCACGGATCTCGGCGCACACGCGCACCAAGTCGCTGCGCGCAGTGGCCGCGTTGCGCTGGCAAAAGGCCAGGCGCATGCCCGGCTCCACCGTTTCGGCAATGGCCACGCCTTGGCGCGCGGGATCCAGGCCCACGATGTGGCGCACCCGCACATCGGGGCCAAATTGCCCGGCCTTGTTGATGCTGTCGCCCGCGATGCCGCGTGCAGCGTCGGACAAGCCTACCAAGGTGGCGCGCACCTTGGCCAGGGCCGCGCGCGGTTGGTCAAGCGACACGCCCAGGTCGGCCAGCAGCACGTCCAGCGCGGGCCTGCCGTCTAACTCCAGCACCAGGTTGCGCTCGCAGGCGGTGATGCTGCGCGTGCCTGAGACCGGTTGACAGCCCTGCGTAACGCGCGAGAGCAAGCCTACGCCCGCGCCAAAGGCTACACCGCTCATGCCACCCTCAAAAACGCCGCGCGCCGCGCCCTGGCCCTTGATATTGCCATTGCCGCCCACGGCAAATTGCACTGTGTGGCTGCGGCTGCTGGCCAGCCCCCCAAACAAGTAACCGCTGTGCGTGCGGCCGGCCAGTTCGGCAATCAAGTCGGTCAAGTCGGGCGTGTGACCGTCGGCATGGATCAGTGCGGTATGCGCTTCAAACGCGCCGGTGTTCAGGCCACCCAGGGGCGCGACGCCCGAAAACACGCGGTACTGCTCGGCGGGCAGTGCGCACAGCATCAGGCTGAGTGCGGGCTCGTCAAAATATTCCACATTGTTGGCGGCAACACCCACGCCCACGGTGCCAGACCAGTCGGTCACCTCGGGCAGCTCGGCGCTCAAAAAATCCAAAATCTCTTGGGCCTGCGCAGCGTAGTGGTCGGTGATGTAGAGCAAGCCTAATGACGGCGCCGCAGCATAGCTGGGCAAGGCCATCTGTGCGCGCAACTGGGCCAGCACCAGGGCGGCCGCCATGCGCCACTGCGGGTGGGTGGCGTGCGCGCTGGGGAAGAGTTTCATCAAGTTGCCTTGCGGCGTTGAGCGGCCGTGCTGGCTTTGGGCGCGCTGGTTTTGGCAGCTATGGGTGCGCTAGCTTTGCGTGCGGGTTTTTTTGTGTTTTTGGCGCTAGCGCGCACCGGGCGTGCGTTTGCAGCTCCTTTTTTTGTAGCGTTTGCATGGGCCGTTCCACTTGCAGCTGCGCTGTGTTTGGCAGCGTCTTGCATGGCGCTGGCGGCAATGCTTTGAAACTGCTGCGTGAGCGCGCCCCACCATTGCACGGGGTCAACCACGCCGGGCGCAGCGCTTGCTTTGGCTGCGGCATCGGGCACGGCTGCTGCTGCGCTGCCTGCAGTGGACGCTTCGGTGTTGGGGGGCGAGCTGGCATTTGCGTTCGCAGCAGCACTGCTGGCCGTTGGACTTGTCGCGGAACTGGCGGGGGCACTCGCCGCCTGCGGCGTAAAAGCCTTGGCCATATCGGCCATGCTGAAGTTCATGCCCTTGAGCGCGGTGAGGGTCATTTTTTGCACCTCTAGCGCTTGGATGCTGGCCTTGAGCGCGTTGGCGTTTTGGTCGAGCCAAAACTGCACCGCCTTGAGTTCTTCAATGCGTTTGTCGAGCTCTTCGATATTGATGCTGGGCGCTAGCCAGTTGCCCATTGGGGGCGGCATGTTGGCGGGGCTGGCCTTGGCCGCGCCGCTCAGGTTTTGCAAAAAGTCAAAACCCGGAACCAATTTGCCAAAACTGCCAAAACCATTTGCTGCGTCGGTCATGCGCTTTCTCCTGCTGTATTTGTGCCTACAGCTTACTCCAAGACCGTGGGCGCGGCCAGGCCAATGGGCACTTGCAGCTCTAGCGTGCTTTGCACGTTGCGCGCGTCTTTAAAGACCAGGGTCAACGGCACGTGAGCGTCTTTTTGCAAAGGCGCTTTCAAGTCCATCAGCATCAGGTGCACGCTGCCGGGTTTGAGTTGCACGGCTTGGCCCGCGGGCAGGTCCAGGCCCTGTGGCAGGCGGCGCATTTTCATGACCTCGCCTTCGATCTTCATGTTGTGGATTTCGCTCACGCCCGCCATCGGGGACGATACTGCCACCAAAGTGAGGGGCTCCTTGGCGGTGAGCGTCATAAAGGCCCCGCTGGCCCTTTGCCCCGGCACGCTGGCGCGAGCCCAGGCGGCCTGCACACGCACGGCGGCAGGCGTGGGTGCCAAGGCCGCGCTGGCAGGCGGCGCAGTGGTCAGAAGCAGACTGAGCAGGGCTGTGCAAAATGCGCAAGCAACAACGGCGTAGTTGCGCGCGCGCATGCTGGTGCGCGCCTGGGCTTGGCGGGGTGTGAAATAGCGCAGCAATCGTTTCATAAAAGGCTCAATGGTGATGCTCGGCACTGCCGCTGGGGGCCGCTTGCACGTCTAAGGTGGCAGCGGGGCTTTTCAGCTTTTTGGGGTCTTGCCCGGGCGTGGGCACCTGGGCCCAGTCCATGCGGCCCTCTTCGCAAACCTGGGCTACGCTCCAGTACAGCATGCCGGGTGTGCTGGGTAGTTTGGCCCGTAGCACAAACTCGTCGAACCAGTCGTTGAGCAAGTAGTCGTCTTTGCTCTTGGCTGTCCAGCTGATGCGGCGCACGTCTTCGCTGATCGTGCGGCCATATTCGACATAGGGCGTGGCCAACTTTTCGCGCACGATCTCCAAGTTCCAACCGGCTTTGGGCATTGGCTTGGCACCCTGAACACCGGCAGGAATAGTGACCACAAGTTGCTTCAAAGGCGAGTTGCCGCAGCCGTGGCCGATTCTAAAAACCGCTTTGTAATTGCTGCCCGCAACGGCGACAGGGTTGTCAAACACAATATGCGCGCTGGCGGGTGCTAAAAAACCACTCAAAACGGCGGTAACGCCCGCCAATAATGCGTAGACAGCTATCTTTTTAAGAGCGAGCGAAGGAGGTGTGGAGGGCGGTGTGGAAGGGCATGTGAAGGTTTTCATGGCAAGCCTTAAAGGTCAAACTTCAGCTCGGCGTTGTAGCTGCGCTGGGGATAGGGGTGAAAGTTCCAGTACTGGGCGTTGTTCAGATTGTCGATGCCAAAAGCCGCACTCCATTGTTTGTTCACTTGATAGCGCACCCGCAGGTCGGCCACCAAAAACTTGCTCACGCCTTGGTAGGCCATGCCGTTGACGTCGGCGTTGTTCAGCGTGCGGTATTGGTTGCCACTGTAGCGTACACCCAGGCTGCTGGTCCATTGCGCATTCCAGCGGTAGCCCGCCAGCACGGTGCCGCGCCATTGGGGGATGTTGGGCTGCTGCTTGCCAATGGTGTCACCGGGCGTGGCCACAAAACCGCTGTTCTCTTTAATGATGGAATGGGCGTAGGTCAGGCTGCTGCTCAGGTCCAAGCCCTTGGTGAATACGTCGTTGGCGTTGTAGGCCAGCTCCAAGCCCTGGGTTTCGATGCGGCCAATGTTTTGTACCCGGCTCACGTTGACCAAAGCCACCGGGTCCAACGTGGTTTGCGAGTACAGCGCGTCGCGCGTGTTCTCGTGGAAATAGGTCAGGCGCAACAAGGCGGTGCCCAGGTCTTTTTCGGCGCTGAGCTCGCCCGTCCATGACTTCTCGGGCTGCAGATTCGGGTCGTTGATGAAACGCGCATTGGTGGTCGAGGTGCCGCCATACAGTTCGCTCACGGTGGGCATGCGCACCGCGCGGCCCAGCGAGGCCTTGAGCACCGTGTCTGCAGCCCACTGGTATGAGAGCGCGGCCTTGGGCGAGGCAAAGCGCTCGGTACGCTGCGGCCACTGGGTGTTCACTGCGGGCGTGGCGTTCAAAATTTGTGTGTTGCCATTGCTGGCCGTCCACTGCTCGGCGCGCAGGCCCAGCACCGCTTTGTAGCGCGGCGCAAAAGCCCAGGTGTCTTGCGCATACAGGCTTTGCAAAGCGGTGTTGCCGCCCACATTGCTCAGCGTGCTGCCTGCAGGGTCAGTGAGGAAGTTGCCCGTGATGCTAGACGTGCGGTACTGCAGGGTGTAGTGGTCTTGCTGGTAGCCAAAGTCCACTACGTGTGGGCTCTTGGCATCTTTGGCGGCAGCGCTGTCTGCGCCGGGCCGCCAAGTGCCGCGCAGGGCCAGGTTGTTCCAGCCTGAGCCGCCGCCGTCGGCCAGGGTGCCTGCGCCGCCACTGGTGGCATTGGGAAAGCTGTTGCTACTGGCGTTTTGGCGCAGCTGGTCTTTGCTGTAGTCGTACAAGCTGGCGGCCACTTCCCAGTCGAATACGCCTTGGGTGTGGCTCTTGAGCGAGAGGCCGTGTATGGCGTGCGAACTGCTTTGCTGGGTCACAGCAAAGTCGCCGCCCGTCAGGGCTTGCGAGCCCGTATAGGCCTTGCCATTGATGTTGATGGCACCGCTGCTCACGCTCTGGCCAGCGGCATTGCTCAGGTAGCTGCTGGGCAGGCCTGTGGAGTTGTTTTGCCACAGGCCCAGCACATAGCTAGCGCGCACCGTGGGGCTTACATCGTAGGCCAGCTTGGCCTTGATGTGGTCTTGCTGGGTGTGGTACTGCGTGCCGGTGCCGATGATGGTCCAGGGTGCGTTGGCACTGTTGTTGCCCAGCACCGCACCGCTAACCGGCGTGCCTGCGCTGCTGTTGGTGCCGCTGGAGAGCAGGCGTGTGGCAAAGGTCAGCGGCTGGCCCTGGCTGTCAGTGTGTTCAAAGTTCATGAACCAAGCCAGGTTGCCGTTTTTGTTGCCCACCGAGGCACTGGTCTCCCAGCTACGGTAAGTGGCGCTGGTGTTGTACAGGCTAAAAGGCTGGG
>CANFOR010000001.1 GCA_947448675.1 Betaproteobacteria bacterium | reverse complement strand
GATTCCAGCAGGTCAGACTATTGCGGTGGTCGGGCCCTCGGGGTCGGGCAAGTCGACGATGGCCCGGCTGCTCTATCGCTTCTACGACGTGCAGCAAGGCCGCATCACGATCGGCGGCGAAGACGTTCGCCAGGTGACCCAGGCCAGCGTGCGCGCCGCCATTGGCATCGTGCCGCAAGACACTGTGCTGTTTAACGACACGGTCGAATACAACATCGCCTATGGCCGCCCCGGCGCCAGCCGCGCCGAGGTCGAAGAGGCGGCGCGGTCGGCACGCATCCACAGCTTTATTGCCTCCACGCCCAAGGGCTACGCCACCATGGTCGGCGAGCGCGGGCTCAAACTCTCGGGCGGTGAAAAGCAGCGCGTCGCCATTGCCCGTACCCTGCTCAAAAACCCGCCGATTTTGATTTTTGACGAAGCCACCAGCGCGCTCGACAGCGCCAACGAACGCGCCATCCAAGCCGAGCTGGCCCAAACCGCCAACGGCAAAACCACCTTGGTCATCGCCCACCGTTTGTCTACCGTGGTCGAGGCCCATGAAATCTTGGTTTTAGACGCTGGCCATATCATCGAACGCGGCACCCACACCGCGCTCTTAGCGCAAGAAGGCCGCTACGCCCAGATGTGGGCTATGCAGCAATCGAGCGAGCCGCTAGAGACCGACTTGCAGGGGTGAAAACGGCTGCAAGGCGCATGGAATATGCGTATACAGCTATTGTTTTAATAGCTTAAAACGCCAAAATCTAGTTCACCGCAATCACCTGTTCCCCCGCCTGTCGCGGCAGTTTCAGCAGCCACAGGGCCGACGCCGCCATCAGCGCGCTGCAGCACAGCAGGGCCCAGTGGAAGCTGCCCAGGCTGGTGCTGCTGGCGTGGCCTGGCCAGGTGGCGCTGGCCAGGCCCAGGGTGGCAAAAGCCACGCCCAGGGCCGAGCTGAGCTGGAAGGCCATGGCAGTGAGGGTCGAGGCCCCGGCGCGGGCGCTGGTGGGGATGTCGGCAAAGGCCAGGGTGTTGAGCGCGGTGAACTGCATCGAGCGTGCCATGCCGGTGAGCAAGAGCGTGGCGCACAGGGGCAGCAGGGGCCACGCAGGCGTGAGCAGTCCGCACAGGCCAATGCTGGCCGCGCCCAGCAGGCCATTGACCACCAGCACGCGCCGAAAGCCGTAGCGCCGCAGCAATTGCGTGGTACCCAGCTTCATGAGCAAATTGCCCGCCATGTAGACCAAGAGCATCAGGCCCGCATGAAAGGGGCTGAGCCCAAAGCCGATATGGAACATCAGCGGCAGCAAGAAGGGCACGGCATTGATGGCCACGCGGCCCAGCAGACCGGCGCTCACCGCGCTCAGCATAAAAACCGGCTCTCGGGTGGCCTGCAGGTCGAGCAGTGGAGTGGCTTGCAAGCGCTCTTGGTGGCGCGCATGGCGCAGGGCCAGCGCACCCAAGCCCAGGCCTGCCAAACACAGCAGCAGGCCCAGCAGGCGCTGGCCCGGTGCCTCGGCCAAGAGCGACAGGCCTTGGATCAGTGCTACCAATGCTGTAGCAGTGTAGGCAAAACCGGGCCAGTCAAAAGGCTGACGCGGCCCGGGCGCGTGGCGCGGAATGTAGCGCAGCACCAGCCACAGGCCCAAGAGGCCAATGGGCAGGTTGATAAAAAAGATCCAGTGCCAAGAAGCATAGGTGGCAATGAAGCCACCCAGCGGCGGGCCCACCACGGGGCCGATCAGCGCCGGCCAAACGATCATGCCCAGCGACTCGATGATGTGGTTCTTAGGTGCCTCGCGCAGCACCACCATGCGGCCCACGGGCGACATAAACGCCGCCGCCGCACCTTGCAGCACCCGCGCCGCCACAAAGGCCCAAAAGCTCGGGCTCAGGCCGCACAGCAGCGAGGCCACCGTAAACAGGCCCACCGCGCTGGCAAAGACATTGCGCGCGCCAAAACGCTCGCTGACCCAGCCCGCCGTGGGCACCAGCACGGCAGCGGCCACCAAGTAGGCCGAGATGCCCAGGCTGAGCGCCAAGGTGCTCCTGCCAAAGCTGTGCGCAATGCTGGGCAGGGCGGTGACGATGATGCTGGCATCCAGCGTCTCCATAAAAAATGCCGCAGCAACAATGAGCGGAATGCGGCGTGAAGGGTCGCGCATGGAGCCAGGCTCAACCCGGCCGCTGGTCGGTAGACGGTTTTTGCCAGAGGTTGATGCCGCCTTCGGTGGCGTGCTGGTCGATGGCGGCCAATTCGGTGGGCGTGAATGCCAGGTTTTGCATAGCGCCCACCAACTCGACAATTTGCTCGGGCTTGCTGGCACCGATCAAGGCCGAAGTAACGCGGGCATCGCGCAGCACCCAGGCTACGGCCATCTGCGCCAGGCTTTGGCCGCGCGCCTGGGCAAGGTCGTTCAAGGCGCGCACATGGCGCAGGTTGCGTTCGCTCAGGTGCTCGGGCGTAAACGAGCCGCCGCCGGGCCGGTTGATGCGTGCATCCACTGGCACACCGTTCAAGTACTTGTTGCTGAGCAAGCCCTGCGCCAAGGCGCTGAAGGCAATGCAGCCCATGCCGGTGTCGCCCAGGGCATCTAGCAAATCTTCTTCGATCCAGCGGTTGAGCAGACTGTACGAGGGTTGGTGGATCAAGGCGGGCACGCCCAAGTTTTTTAAGATGGCAGCGGCCTCGCGGCTCTTGCCAGCCGAGTAGCTGCTGATGCCCACGTAGAGCGCTTTGCCTTGTTGCACTGCGCTGGCCAGGGCTCCCATGGTTTCCTCGAGCGGGGTGTCGGGGTCAAAGCGGTGCGAGTAAAAAATATCGACGTAGTCCAGGCCCATGCGCTGCAAGCTTTGGTCCAAGCTGGCCAACACATACTTGCGCGAACCGCCGCCTTGGCCATAGGGGCCGGGCCACATGTCCCAACCGGCCTTGCTGGAAATAATGAGCTCGTCGCGGTAGGGTTTGAAGTCGCGCCGCAGGTGCGCGCCAAAATTGCTTTCGGCACTGCCGTGGGGTGGCCCGTAGTTGTTGGCCAAGTCAAAATGGGTGATGCCCAAGTCGAAGGCCGTGTGCAGCATCTGGCGCTGCGTTTCCATGGGCGTGGCGTCGCCAAAGTTGTGCCACAGGCCCAGCGAAATCGCGGGCAGCTTGAGCCCGCTTTTACCGCAGGCGCGGTAGCTCATGCGGTTGTCGTAGCGTTGGGCTGAGGCTTGGTACATGGTTTTAATCAATCTGCCTTGATGCCGTTGTCTTTGACCACTTTGGCCCAAATGTCCATTTGCTTTTCGATGAACACGCGCGCCGCCTCGGGTGTGCCGCCTACGACGTCAATGCCTTGCGCATCGAGCTTCTTGGCAATGTCGGGCTGCTTCAAAACCTTGTTCAGCGCGTCGTTCATTTGTTTGACGATCTCGGGCGGGGTTTTGGCCGGGGCCAGCACGGCCCACCAAGCAGGCGCTTCAAAACCGGGGTAGCCGCTCTCGGCCAGGGTGGGCACGTTGGGTAGGTCGGGGCTGCGCTTGCTGGTGGTCACGGCCAAAGGGCGCAGACGGCCACTGTCGATATGCGGCTTGGTCACAAACACCGAGCCAATCGACAGCGGCACATGGCCCGCGACTGCGTCGGTCATCAAAGGGCCGCCGCCGCGGTAGGGCACATGCGTCCACTCAAAGCCGCCGTTCTTGGCCAGCAGGGTCATGGCCACATGGCCCAGGCTGCCCGAGCCGATCGAGCCGAAGCTGACGTACTTTTTGCTTTTAGCGGCAGCCACTACGTCAGCAAAAGTTTTGTATTCGCTACCCACATTGGTAGCCAAGACCATCGGCGAGGTACCCACCAGCACCAGGGGCGTGAGGTCTTTTTTGCTGTCAAAGGGCAGGTTGGGAATCAGCGCTGGGTTCACGCCGTGGGTGTCAAACACCACGGCAAAGGTGTAGCCGTCGGCGGGTGCAGACGCCACAAAGTGCGCCCCAATGGAGCCTGACGCGCCACCTTTGTTTTCCACAATGATGTTGGCACCCAAGGCTTGCGCCAGTGGCACCGAGAGAATGCGCGCCACTTGGTCGACCGAGCCGCCGGGCGGGAACACCGCCACCAGTCTGATGGGTTGCTTGGTCGGCCAGCCTGCGCTACTTTGCGCATAGGCGGGGGCCGTAGCAGCCACAGCGGCGGCCAGGCAGGCGGTGAGTGCGCTCAGGCGCAGAACAAAATGGCGGCGTGCGTTCATAGGGCAATTCCTCAGGTAAAGTGGCACGATGGTAAGAACAAATCAACTCCTGCACCCTACGCGTGAACCCGTAGCCACCCGCCCCGCCGCCACCGTGCTGCTGCTGCGCGACACCCCGCAAGGCATTGAAGTGCTGATGACGCGGCGCTCGCTCAAAGCCAGCTTTGTCCCCGGCGCATATGTGTTCCCAGGCGGTGGCGTAGATGCAAAAGACGCCACAATGCACAGCCAGAGCGCGCAGCGTGCTACACAAAATGTAGCAAATATGACCTACGCCCTGGCCGCGGTGCGCGAGAGTTTTGAGGAGCTAGGCGTTTTGCTGGCCCGCCGTGCCGACGGCAGCTGGTGCACGCAAGCTGACGTTAACGCGCTCGACCGCACGGGCGACTTCTACGCCCAATGCGCCGCGCAAGGCTTTACCCTGGCTGCAGACGCGGTGTACGTGCTGGCCCAATGGATCACCGACCGCGACATGCCCAAGCGCTTTGACGTGGCTTTTTTGGTGGCCCGCATGCCGCCCGGCCAAGTGCCCGTGGCCGACGAAGCCGAGCAGTTCGAGCCCCTGTGGGTGCGCCCCGCAGACGCCGTGGCGAGGCAAAAGGCGGGTACGTTTTTTATGATCTTCCCGACCATTCGCACGCTCGAGCGCTTGTCCCCTTTTGCCACGGTAGATGCGGTGCTGCAGGCCTGCGCCAGCGAGCAGCCGCTGTGGGTGAGCTGCCCGCGTGCGGGTTTGCTCGGTGGCATTGAAGAGCGCTACATGGAGGGCGACGCGCCCTTTGGCGAGCTAGCCCTGGTCTGCCCCGACGGGCAAATTCTGCACCAGCTCGACTGGCAGCACGAGCAGCCCGTGCGCCTGCTGCAGCATGTGCAGCGCCTCACCGCGTCCAACCCCGGCGTGATGACGGGGCCGGGCACCAACACCTACATCGTCGGCACGGCGGCCACGGGCTACATCGTTATCGACCCGGGGCCGTATGAAAACACACATAAAGGCGCGCTGGGCCCGGCCCATGTGCAGCGCTTAATCGACGCCACCGGCGGCGACATCCGTGCCATCGTTTGCACCCATTCGCACGCCGACCATTCGCCTGCGGCCCAGCCTTTGCAGGCCCTGTGCGCCAACAAGCCGCCCATCTTGGGCCTGCCCTCTGCCCCCACCGCGAACGCCCAGGCGCAATTCACGCCCGACCGAGTGCTACAAAATAAAGAGCTGCTTACGCTTATTCCGCGAGCCTTAGCGGGCGATTCACCCTCTGTGCAGGCTGAAAAAATCAGCCTGCAAGTGGTCTACACCCCCGGCCACGCCGCCAACCATGTGTGCTTGGTTTTGGTCGAAGACGGCCTGCTGCTGAGCGGCGACCACATCTTGAATGGCAGCACCACCATCATCAACCCGCCCGACGGCAGCATGACGGCCTACCTCGACGCACTCGACGCGCTGCAAGCGGCCTGCGCCGAGCACCGCATTGAATTTATTTTGCCCGCCCACGGCTACGCGCTGGGCAACGCCAGCGGTGCCATTGCCCAGCTCAAAGCCCACCGCCTGAAGCGCGAAGCCAAAGTGAAAGCTGCCATGCAAGCATTGCCCAGCGGTGACCTCGATGCGTGGGTGCCCCTGGCCTACGACGACACTCCGCAGCAGCTATGGCCCCTGGCCAAACGCTCGATGCTGGCGCATGTGGAGAGATTGCAAGAGCTTTATTCGTAAAAAATTAAGCTTGTATTTTGAGCGATCATCGCTCAAAATACAAGCTTATGAATGCAGATGAATTCCCTTCTATTCCTCGGCAGCAGCTAGAAACCGCGCTAGAACGACTGAGCTACTACCCTGGCGTTGTGTTGCTCGGGCCACGCCAAGTGGGCAAGACTACCTTGGCCCGTGCCATAGCGGCGCAAAGCCCGGGTACGGTGTTCTTAGACATGGAGCGCGCCTCGGACCGTGCACAGCTACAAGACGTCGAAGCTTTTTTTGCGGCCCAGAAGAACAACTTGCTTGTGCTCGATGAAGTACAGGCATTGCCCGGGATTTTTGAAGCATTGCGCCCGCAAATTGATGCCGCGCGCCAGCCTGGCCGTTTGCTGTTGCTCGGGTCTGCCTCGGGCAAGTTGCTGCGCCAAAGCGCGGAGTCGCTAGCTGGGCGTGTGAGCTACTTGGAGCTTGCGCCTTTGCTCGCACAAGAGTTGCCCGATGTGGCCAGTGCCTTGGGTGGCAGTAGCCCAGGCGAAGCGGCCTTGCTGGGCTTGCAGCGCTTGATGTTGCGCGGTGGTTTCCCCTTGGCCTATACCGCCAGCAGCGACGCACGTTCTATGCAATGGCGGCAAGACATGATCCAAACCTTCTTGCAGCGCGACTTGCCCCAGCTCGGCGTCACCATTGCAGCGACGACTTTGCACCGTGTGTGGCGCATGCTCGCCCACAACCACGGGCAGGTCTTCAATGCAGCGCAAATTGGCCAAGCCTTGGGCGGCGTGGCGCACACCACGATTACCCGCTACCTTGACTTGTTTGTCGACGCCATGATGCTGCGCCGCCTGCAGCCCTTGCACGCCAACCTGGGCAAGCGCTTGGTCAAGTCGCCCAAGGCGTATGTGCGCGACACCGGCTTGCTGCATGCGCTACTGGGCATAAGTTCGGTGGCGCAATTGCAAGGGCACCCGGTGGTGGGTGCCAGTTGGGAAGGTATGGTGGTGGAACATGTTGCGGCTGCGGCGCCCACGGGCTCCGAAGTGAATTTTTATCGCACGGCTGCTGGCGCAGAAATCGACGTGGTGCTGACCATGGGCGACAAGCGCTTGGGCTTTGAGGCCAAGTTTTCGAGTGCGCCCAAACCGGCGCGCGGTTTTTGGCAGTCGAGCGAAGACATCGGCTTGCAGCACAGCTACTTGGTGGCGCCAGTTCGACAAGCGTATCCGATTGGTCCTAAGGCCTCGGTGATTCCGCTAACCGATGTGGCGCGTGTGTGCCGGGGCCAAGCCTAGGCGCACATGGGTATAAGCCCCATGCTTTACAGATGCATTTGCTGCTACCTTTAAAGCCCTAACTTTCAGGAGTCCAGCATGCCAACCCTTTCAGCTCTGCCCCGCGCTTTGCGGCCTTCCAACTTGTTTGCAGCCATGCTGTTGTGTGCTTTGGGCATGCTCAATGTGCAGGCGCAGGGCACGGCGTTTACGCTGTCGAGCCCCGACTTGGCTTCGGGCAGTTTTGCCAACAAATTTATTTTGAACGGCTTTGGTTGCACGGGTGGCAATGTGTCGCCCGCCTTGCAGTGGAGCAATGTGCCTGCGGGCACCAAATCTTTGGCCCTGCAAATCCACGACCCTGACGCGCCCACGGGCAGCGGCTTTTGGCATTGGGCGGTATACAACATGCCCGCTAGCAGCACCGGCTTGGCGCAAGGCGCGGGCAATGCTGCGGCCACGCTGCCAGCGCCCGCCTTTGGTGGCAATACCGACTTTGCCGACACCGGCGCTACGGGTGCCAATGGCAACTACGGCGGCCCCTGCCCACCCACGGGCGACAAGCCACACCGCTATGTGTTTACGCTCTACGCACTGGCGGTAGACGACGTGCAAAAAGCCGGTGGCGTGCCCAAAACCGGCACCGCTGCGCTCTACTCGTTTGTGCTGAACAAAGGTCTGGGCGCTAACCTGCTGGGCAAGGCCAGCTTTACCGCTACCTACGGCCGTTAAAACTGTTTTTTAGCCTGCTTTTGGGGCCGTTAAACGCCCAAAAAGCCCGCTAGCTGTGCGTCAAGCGCTATGATTTTTGCATCGCCTTGCATCACCACCTGGCCCTTTTGCAAGACCACGGCGTGGTCGGCATGGGCCAGCACTTTGCGGTAGTCGCGGTCGACAATCAAGGTGGCAATGCCGCTGGCGCGGATCTGTGCCACCACGCGCCAAATCTCGGCCACGATCAGGGGTGCTAGGCCCTCGGTAGCTTCGTCGAGCACGATCAGCTGCGGCTGGGTCATCAGCGCGCGGCCAATCGACAGCATTTGCTGCTCGCCGCCCGAGAGTTGCGCGCCCCAATGGCCCAGGCGCTCTTGCAAGCGTGGAAAAGTTTCCAACACACGCGCTAAAGACCAATGGCTTGCACTGCTTTGGCCTGGGCTGGGGCTGCGTGCAGCCATTACCAAATTTTCGCGCACGGTGAGGTTAGGGAACACGCCGCGACCCTCGGGCACATAAGCAATGCCCATGCGCGCCACCTGGTGCGGCAAGGCCTGCGCGGCATCTTGGCCAAAGAGCGCAATGCGGCCACTGCGCTGGGGCACATGGCCCAGCAGGGTGCGAATCAGCGTGCTCTTGCCCATGCCGTTGCGGCCCAGTAGGCCCACGGTTTGGCCACGCGCAATTTGCAGGGCCACGTTGTGCAGCACATGGCTGGAGCCGTACCAGGCGTTGATGCCGCTGGCGTCTACGATCAGTTCTTGCGCCATGCTAGTGCTCCCCCAAATAGGCGCTGCGCACCTGGGCGCTATTGCGAACAAAATCGGGCGTGCCCGAGGAGATCACCGAGCCATTGACCATGACGGTGATGCAGTCGGCAATGCGAAACACGGCGTCCATGTCATGCTCAACCAGCAAAATCGCGTGCTGGGTTTTAAGCTGCGCTAACAGGGCCAACATGCGTTCGGTTTCTTCTGCGCCCATGCCTGCCAAAGGCTCGTCGAGCAAGAGCACTTGGGGCGCGGTGGCCAAGCACATGGCAATCTCTAATTGGCGCTTTTGCCCATGCGACAGCAGGCCTGCAGGGCGCTCTAGCAAGTCGCTCAATCCAGCGCGCTGTGCAGCGGCGTGTGCGGCCTCTAGGCTGCTGTTGCAGCGCTGCGCACTGCTCCACCAAGCCCAGGGCTTTTGCGTGCGCGCTTGGGCCGCTAAACGGCAGTTTTCTAGCACGCTAAAGCTGGGGTAAATGGTGTTGCGCTGGTAGCTACGACCCAAACCGGCTTGGGCCCGCTTGGGTTGTGTCCAGCCCGTGGCATCATGGCCGAGCAACTCCACCCGGCCACTGGAGGGCGCAATTTCACCCGAGAGAATATTGATGAGCGTCGATTTGCCCGCGCCATTGGTGCCAATCACGGCATGCACGCTGCCGCGCTCTAGCGTTAGTGAAACTTTGTCGAGCGCCACCAAGCCGCCCCAGCGGCGGGTGATTTCGTGGCCGCGCAGCAGCACCTCTGGCGCGCTCATGGTGCCTCCGCTGTGTTTTGCAGTTTGCCCTGGCGCGCATCCCAGCGTTTGCGCAGCTGCGCAGGCAAGCCCACCAAGCCGCTGGGTAGCAGGGCCACGCAGGCAATGATGCTAAGGCCCAGGCCCAAATGCCAGTGTTTGGCAAAGTCGCCAAATACCGCGTCAGACTTAAAAAACTCTTGCAGCAGGGCAAACGCAAAAGCACCCATCAGCGCGCCACGCAAATGGCCCAAGCCACCCAAGATAATCATGATGAGCACCTCGCCCGACCAATGCCAACTCATCAATTCGGGGTTGACAAAACCGTCTTTCACGGCGAACAAAAAACCGGCCAATCCGGCAATTGCGCCTGAGAGCACAAAGGCTGCAAGCTTGTAGGGGTAGGTGGCAAAACCGGTGGCGCGCATGCGCTGCTCGTTCACGCGAATGCCTGCCAAGGCGCGGCCAAAACGCGAGCGCAGCAACAAGGCTAAAAAGCCAAATACCGCCGCCAAGCAAGCCCAGGTAAAAGCGTAGTAGACCAGGGCTTTGTCAAGGTTCAGTAGATCGCCCAAGGTGGGCTTGGCGCTGAGGTAAATGCCGTCTGTGCCGCCGCCCAGGGGCGTGTCGTGCACCACGTAGTAGGCCATTTGCGCAAAGGCCAGGGTGACCATGATGAAGTACACACCCTTGGTGCGCAAAGACAATGCGCCCACCAGCAAAGCGTAGAGCGCAGCGGCCAGTGCGCAAGCGGGCATGAGCCAGAGTACAGAGGCCGCGCCATCTTTAGGCGAGAGCAGTACCGTGGCGTAAGCGCCAATGCCAAAAAACGCCGCGTGTCCAAAACAGACCAAGCCCGTGCTGCCCACCAACAATTCGAGGCTGAGCGCAAAGATGGAAAAGACCATGATCTTGCTTGCCAGGTCGATGCCATAAGGGCTGGCCCACAGGGGTAGAAAAGCTAGCAAAGCGAAAGCTAAAACCACAAAAGCAAGTTTTGAATATTTCATATACTTAAAATAAATCAACCTGCTTTGAAGAGGCCGTCAGGCTTCCACAGCAAAATAAGGGCCATCAGCACATACACCAAAACGCCCGATGCTTGCGGTAGCAAGACCTTGCCAAAGGTGTCCACCACGCCAATCAGCAAAGCCGCCAAGAGTGCGCCACGAATCGAGCCGATGCCACCTATCACCACCACCACAAAACAAATAATCAGCACGCTATTGCCCATGCCCGGGTAGACCGATGAGATGGGCGCTGCCACCATGCCCGCCAACGCGGCAATGGCTACGCCGGCGGCAAAAACCACGCGGTACAGGAGCTTGATGTCGATGCCTAAAGATTGAACCATTTCGCGGTTGCTGCTGCCCGCGCGGATCCTCATACCCAAGCGGGTGCGCGTGAAGACCCAGTACATGCCCAAGGCCAAGGCCAAGCACACGCCCGATATAAACAAGCGGTAAACCGGATAGGTCATCACATCGCTGAGCGGCAGCGAGCCTGCCAGCAGCGCAGGGATTTCAACGCCATGCACATCGTCACCCACCAAGATGCTGCGCAGCTCTTCAAACACCAAAATAAGCCCGTAGGTCATCAGCACTTGTTGCAAGTGCTCGCGTTCGTACAGGTAGCTGAAAAACACCCATTCCAGCGCGTAGCCCAGCAGCACAGACAGCACCAGTCCGACCAGCAAGGTGATGAAAAAACCGCCACCTAAACTAGCACCAACCAGTGGTGCTAAGCCGTAGGCCATGTAGGCGCCGATCATGTAGAAGCTGCCATGCGCGAGGTTGATAACACCCATGATGCCAAAGATCAGGGTCAGGCCCGAAGCTACCAAAAACAGCAGCAGGCCGTATTGCAATGCGTTCAAGCACTGGATGAAGAAGGTGGTTAGATCCATTAGGGTGTTTGTTTTTGCGCTTCTTGGTCGCGCAGGCGAAAGCGTTGTATTTTTCCAGTTGCGGTTTTAGGCAGCTCGCGCACAAACTCCAATTGGCGCGGGTACTTGACTGCGGCCAAGCGGGCTTTGACAAAGGCTTTGAGTTCTTCGCCCAATTGTGCCGTGGCCGTGCCTGGCTCTTTCAGCACCACAAAGGCTTTGCTGCGGGTTAAGCCGTTTTCATCGTTCACACCAATCACCGCTGCTTCGAGCACCGCGCTGTGTTGCTGCAAAGTGGACTCCACCTCAAAGGGCGACACATACTGGCCGCTGATTTTCAGCATGTCGTCACCGCGCCCTGAATAGATGTAGTAGCCATCGGCATCGCGCACATATTTGTCACCGCTTTTGGTCCACTCGCCTTGAAAGGTTTCGCGGGTTTTGCTGCGGTTGGCCCAGTAGAGCAGGGCAGCAGACGGGCCTTTGATGTACAAGTCGCCAATCTCGCCTGCACCGGTGAGCACACGGCCGTCTTCGTCGCGCAGCTCCAACGCGTAGCCGGGCACTGCTTTGCCGGTGCTGCCGTAGCGCACATCGTTGGGGTGGTTGGACAGGTACACATGCAGCATTTCGGTTGAACCAATACCGTCGACGATGGAGACGCCAAAATGTTGGGTAAAACGCTCGCCCAGTTCGCGTGGCAAGGCTTCTCCGGCAGAGGAGCACATGCGCAGTGCGGTCTGTTCACGCGCGGGTAAGTCGGGTGATGCCAACATGCCTGCGTAACCCGTGGGCGCACCAAAATACACGCTGGTTTTGTAGTTAACCAAGCGTTTGAAGATTGCTGCAGGCGTAGCCCGCTCGGCCATGAGCACGGTAGTAGCGCCTACCGTTAAAGGAAATGACAGACCATTACCCAAGCCATAGGCAAAAAAGAGTTTGGCGGCTGAAAAGCAAATGTCAGATTCGGTTAAGCCCAACAAATTTTTGCCATAGAGCTGGGCTGTCCAATACAGATTGGCGTGGGTGTGCACTGTGCCCTTGGGGCGACCCGTAGAACCCGAGGAATACAACCAAAAAGCCATGTCGTCGGGCGTGTTGGGGGCGCACTGTGGGTGTGGCGTTTGGGCAGCTAGCCAGTGGGAAAAACTTTTTTCAGTTGTGCCATTGTCTGCACCTTGCGAGACCAAAAGCGCTTGCAGTTCATGGGGTGCTTTGGCCATAGCTTCTTTGAGCACCGGCAATAAACTCGCCGATACCAGGGCTGCCTGCGCACGGCTGTTCGCCAGCATGTAGGCGTAGTCGTCTGCGGTGAGCATGGTGTTCACAGCCACGGGAATAATGCCTGCGTAGAGAGCCCCCAAGAAAGCCACAGGCCAGTCATTGCAGTCTTGCATCAGCAGCAACACCCGCTCTTCACGCCGAATGCCCAGCGCCAGCAAGCCCGCTGCACAGCGCTGGATGCTGTGCGCTAAATCGGCATAGCCCAAACTGCCGTGGTCGTCGATAAAGGCAGGCTTGTTGCCGCGCCCTTGGTTGAGCTGCAACAAGTGGTGCGCAAAGTTGAACCGAGCCGGAAGTTCGCTCGCGTCGCTCACTATCGGGTCCATATCTGTCTCCATGTCGTTCAAAAAAATCGCTGGTATGGGTTTAGGGCCTGTGTGGAACCTATTTTAAGCAGTATAGTGCATTAAACTCCTCCATCACTATGAATGCCCTATTGAATAAGCCAGTTGCCGATGCCGCCGCCAAACTTTTGCAGGCCGATCGAACGCCTCTGTTGCTGGCATTGGGTGAGCGTGTGCGCATGGTGCGTGCCCGCAAGGGCATGACGCGCAAAGCCTTGGCTAGCAGTTCTTTGGTGTCGGAGCGGCATTTGGCCAATTTGGAGCTCGGCGTGGGCAATGCGTCGATTGTGGTTTTGTCGCAAGTGGCCAAGGCGCTGGACTGCCCCCTTGCCGACTTGCTCAGTGACGAGGCTCAAACTTCGCCCGAAAAAATGCTCATTCTGGCCCTGCTGCAAGGCAAGTCCGAGGCCGAGTTAAACCGCGCGCGCAGGGGCTTGGCAGACCTGTTTGGCGAAGCCGGTACACCTGCCGAGCGGCACCGCAAAATTGCTTTGATCGGTTTGCGCGGTGCGGGCAAATCGAGCTTGGGCCAGCTACTGGCCCAAGAGCTAGAACTGCCGTTTTTTGAGCTGACCCGCGAGATCGAGCGCGTGGCCGGCTGCTCGGTGTCTGAAATCCAAAACCTGCTTGGCCAAGCGGCCTACAGGCGCTATGAAAAACGTGCTTTAGAAGAGCTGGTGCGCGAACATGCCGACCTGGTGATCGCCACCCCCGGTGGCATCGTCTCGGATCCGTCAACCTTTAAATTTTTGCTCTCAAATTGCCTCACCGTGTGGCTCAGTGCGACACCTGGCGAGCACATGCAAAGGGTGCTCACCCAAGGTGATATGCGACCCATGGCGGGCAACCGAGAGGCCTTGGAGGACCTCAAACGCATTCTGGTCAGCCGCGCGCCCATGTACGGCAAGGCTGAAATCAGCCTCGACACTTCTGGAAAAAGCGTGGCCGAAAATTTTGCCCATCTATTGGCCTTGGTGCGCGAGGCCCGGGCAGATTGAGGCGCTGCAAAAGCCACTTGCCAATCCATGAAATATGCATTATGATGCATTTTATGCCGTGCACTATGTTGCACAATTGATCCGCCATACCACCGCAAGGAGACGATTTTGAACGATATTGTTGTGAGCACCGCCCCCCGTGTGGACTACCAAACCCAGCCCTCTGCCTACCGCCACTGGAGGCTCCAGTTTGACGGCCCGGTGGCCACGGTGCTGGCCGACTTTGACGAAAACGCGGGCCTGCGCCAGGGCTACAAACTCAAACTCAACAGCTACGACCTGGGTGTAGACATTGAGCTGAACGATGCCATTAACCGCATCCGCTTCGAGCACCCCGAGGTGCGCACCGTGGTGCTCACCAGTGCCAAAGACAAGGTGTTTTGCTCAGGTGCCAACATTTTTATGCTGGGCGTTTCTAGCCACGCGTGGAAGGTGAATTTCTGCAAATTCACCAATGAGACGCGCAACGGTTTAGAAGACTCCTCGCAGTATTCGGGCCTCAAGTTTTTGGCGGCTGTGAACGGCGCTTGCGCAGGCGGCGGCTATGAAGTCGCGCTGGCCTGCGACGAAATTATGTTGATCGATGACCGTTCCAGCGCAGTCAGCCTGCCCGAGGTGCCTTTGCTGGGTGTGTTGCCCGGCACGGGCGGTTTGACGCGCGTAACCGACAAGCGCCATGTACGCCACGACTTGGCCGACATTTTTTGCACCAGCGTCGAAGGCGTGCGCGGCCAAAAAGCCAAAGACTGGCGCTTGGTAGACCACATCGCCAAGCCCGCTGTATTTGCAGCCAAAGTGAAAGAGCGCGCTCTAGAATTGGCTGCGCAGAGCGACCGCCCTGCCAACGGCACGGGCGTAGCCTTAACGCCCATCCACCGCAGCATCGAAACCGACGCCTTGCACTACACGCATGTGTCGGTGGCCATCGACCGCAGCAAACGCACCGCCACCTGGACGGTCAAGGCTCCTAGCGGCGCGCAGCCTAGTGAGCTCGTCGGCATTGAAGCCGCAGGCGCGGCCTGGTACCCACTGGCCTTGGCGCGCGAACTCGAAGACGCGATTTTGTCGATGCGCACCAACGAGCTCGACATTGGCACTTGGCTCATCAAAACCCAGGGCGATGCCGCCGCAGTGCTGGCCATGGACGCTACGCTGGTGGCGCATGCCAACCACTGGTTGGTGCGCGAAACCACCGGCCTGCTGCGCCGCACTTTCAGCCGCCTGGATGTGTCGTCGCGCAGCCTGTTTGCCTTGGTCGAGCCGGGCTCGTGCTTTGCGGGCAGCTTTTTGGAGCTGGCCCTGGCCTGCGACCGCATTTACCACCTTGCCTTGCCCGACGACGCAGCGCGTGCGCCGCGCGTCACATTGGGTGAAGCCAATTTTGGCACCTACCCCATGGCTACCAATGAAAGCCGCCTGCAACGCCGCTTTTATGGCGAAGCAGGCCCTTTGGCAGCCGTGCGCGCCGCCATTGGCCAAGCCTTGGACGCGGATGCCGCTTTTGCCCTGGGCCTGTGCACCAGCAACCCCGACGACATCGACTACGCCGACGAAGTGCGCATCGCCTGTGAAGAGCGCACGTCCATGTCGCCCGACGCGCTCACCGGCCTGGAGGCCAATTTGCGCTTTAACAGCCAAGAAACCATGGCCACGCGCATTTTTGGTCGGCTCACCGCTTGGCAAAACTGGATCTTCCAGCGCCCCAATGCGGTGGGCGAAAAAGGCGCGCTCAAAGTCTACGGCAAAGGCGATAAAGCTGTGTTCGATTGGAACCGCGTTTAAGCGCCGAGCACCGCAAACCCCCATTTCATTCAGGAGTTTTCTATGTCCACCATCAACTACAGCGAAAAAATCCACAACAACGTCAACCTCAGCGAAGACCGCACTTTGCAGCGCGCGCTTGAGGGCTGGCAGCCCAACTTCATCAACTGGTGGGACGACGTCGGCCCCGAGGGTTCGACCGACTACGAGGTCTACCTGCGCACCGCAGTGAGCGTAGACCCGCAAGGCTGGGCGCAATTTAGCGCGGTCAAAATGCGCGACTACCGTTGGGGCATTTTCTTAAACCCCGGCTCGGCCGACCGCGAGGTGGCTTTTGGCGATCACAAGGGTGAGAAGGTCTGGCAAGACGTGCCCGGCGAGCACCGCGCCAACCTGCGCCGCATCATCGTCACCCAAGGCGACACCGAGCCAGCGTCGGTCGAGCAGCAGCGCCACCTGGGCCTTACCGCGCCCAGCATGTACGACCTGCGCAACCTGTTCCAGATCAACGTCGAAGAAGGCCGCCACCTGTGGGCCATGGTCTACCTGTTGCACCGCCACTTTGGCCGTGACGGCCGCGAAGAGGCCGACGCTCTGCTCGAGCGCCGCAGCGGTGACGAAAACAACCCGCGCATCTTGGGTGCTTTTAACGAAAAAACACCCGATTGGTTGTCGTTTTTTATGTTCACCTATTTCACCGACCGCGACGGCAAGTTCCAACTCGCCGCGTTGTCTGAAAGCGCTTTTGACCCGCTGGCGCGCACCACCAAATTCATGCTCACCGAAGAGGCGCACCACATGTTTGTCGGCGAGTCTGGCGTGTCGCGCGTCATCCAGCGCACCGTGGCGGCCATGAACGAACTCCAAACCGACGACGTGGGCCGCTTGCGTGCCGCCGGCGTGATCGATCTGCCCACGCTGCAGCGCTACATCAACTTCCACTACAGCGTCACCATCGACCTGTTTGGTGCCGACCAGTCCAGCAATGCCGCTACCTTCTATAGCTCGGGCTTGAAGGCCCGCTACGAAGAAGGCAAGCGCGTGGACGACCACATCCTCAAAGGCCTGCACTACAAGGTGCTCGAAGTGCAGGGCGGGCAGTTGGTGGAAAAAGAAGTGCCCATGCTCAACGCTTTGAACGAGGTGCTGCGTGACGACTTCATCACCGACTCGGTGGCCGGTGTCAACCGCTGGAACAAGGTGATCGAAAAGGCTGGTTTTGCGCACCGCCTGAGCGTGCCGCACAAAGCTTTTAACCGCAACATCGGCGCGCTGGCAGGCGTTAAGGTCTCGCCTGACGGCCGCGTGGTCAGCGCCGTGGAATGGGCCGCCAACGCCGACAAATGGTTGCCCAGCCCAGACGACCGCGCCTACGTAGCCAGCCTGATGGGCCGCTGCGTCGAGCCCGGCAAATTTGCCAACTGGATTGCGCCCCCCGCCATGGGCATCAACCGCAATCCGGTAGACTTTGAATACGTCCGCTTTAACTGAACACCATGAACGCGTCTGTGCCATCGGCTGTGCTCAAGCAGCATTTGATCGACCCTGAAATCTGCATCCGCTGCAACACTTGCGAGGCCACTTGCCCCGTGGGCGCCATTACGCACGACGCGCTCAATTACGTGGTCAAGGCTGACGTCTGCAATGGCTGCATGGACTGCATCTCGCCCTGCCCTACGGGCTCGATCGACAACTGGCGCATGGTGCCGCGCGCCCAGGCCTACAGCATTGAAGAGCAGCTCAAGTGGGACGAGCTGCCCGCCCAATTGCCGCTCGACGCGCTGCCTACACCCGAAGCAAATGCTACAGAAAATATAGCTACCGAAGCACAATCCACGAGCATTTCAGGGTCAAATGCCTTTGGTTCCACGCAGCCGCCCTGGTCTGCGGCCCATCCCTACACCAACCTGTACGGCCCCAAGGCGGCGAGCAAAACCATCAGCGCCACAGTGAGCGGCAATGTACGCGTCACCCAGGTCGGCACCGACTACGACACCCACCATATCGTGCTCGACTTTGGCTCGCTGCCTTTTCCGGTGTTAGAGGGCCAGTCGATTGGCATCGTGCCGCCGGGCGTAGACGCCCAAGGCCGCGCCCATCACGCGCGCCAGTATTCGGTGGCAAGCCCGCGCAATGGTGAGCGGCCCGGCTACAACAACCTCTCGCTCACCGTCAAGCGCGTGCTCGAAGACCCTCAGGGCCGTCCGCTGCGTGGCGTGGCCAGCAACTACTTGTGCGACCTGCAAGTGGGCGACGTGGTGCAGGTGATCGGCCCCTTTGGCAGCAGCTTTTTAATGCCCAACCACCCCGGCTCGCATGTGGTGATGATCTGCACTGGAACCGGTAGCGCACCCATGCGCGCCATGACTGAGTGGCGCAGGCGCTTGCGCGCCAAAGCCCAGGCCAGTATCAGCAACGGCGCTGTGCACACCACCGCCGACAGCGGCAAACTCATGCTCTTCTTCGGCGCGCGCAGCCAAGCCGAGCTGCCCTACTTTGGCCCCCTGCAAAAGCTGCCCACCGACTTTATCGACACCACCTTCGTCTACTCGCGCACCCCCGGCCAGCCCAAGCGCTACGTGCAAGACGCCATGCGCGAACGTGCCGCAGAGCTGGCCGTTTTGCTGCAAGACCCCAACAGCTACTTCTACGTCTGCGGCCTCAAAAGCATGGAAGAAGGCGTGCTGCTCGCCCTGCAAAACGCTGCCGAGCAAGCAGGCTTGAACTGGGCTGCGATTGGTAGCGCGCTCAAGCAGCAGGGCAGGCTGCATTTGGAAACGTATTAGGCAGGCGAAGGCAGCGCAAAGCAGTGCAAGGCTGCGCAAAGTGTAGGCCGTTTGGTGCTAAAGTAGCTACGTTTTCATAGTTACGTTGCATGGAGTGCAGTATGCTAGCCACCGCCAAAGTATTTGCCAACGGCCACAGCCAAGCGATTCGCTTGCCCAAGGCCTTTCGCGTCGATGTGGAAGAAATGTGGATCGCCCGCAACGACGCCACCGGCGAGATCACGCTCAAGCCCAAGGACAGCGAGGCCTTGCGCAAGCGGCGGTTGGACATATTGATGGCTGCCATTGCAGAAATCCCTTTGCCAGAGGGCTTTTTGTCAGAGGCCAACCGCCAAAACCCGCTGCCGAGCCAGCCCTTTGCCGACTGGGCCGACACCCCTGGTCAAAGCCCACCCACACGCAAGGCAAAAACCTCTGCCAAGGGCCTTGTAAAAATCCCCCTAAAAAGCCGAGGCCGCGTGTGATCCGCTACCTGGCAGATACCAACATCTTGGGTTACTTTGTGCGCAACAGTTCAGAGACCTTGCAAAAGCGCATGCTCTCCGCGCTGAAAAAGCAAGAGCTCGCCATCTCGGCTATCACCCGCGCCGAAACGCGCTTCGGTTTGACGCTGCTGCAAGCCGACGACAAGCGCCGCCGCACAGTGGATTTGCTGCTCAATGAGCTAACGGTTTTCCCCTGGACGCTAGAGGCCGCTGACCGCTATGGTGAACTTGCTGCCCAGCTGCAACAAAGTGGCCAAGCCATTGGCGTGATGGACACCCAAATTGCCGCCCATGCCTTGGTGCTGGGCCTGCCCTTGGTCACCCACAACACCAAGCATTTCAAGCGCGTGCCGGAGTTAAAGATTGAAGACTGGGTGCTTTAGTGACTGCTATAGCGCATGAAATATGCGTATAGCGCTATAATTTTTATAGCTACTGCAAGCTGCGCAGTACTTCAACCCAACAGATACGCCCGCACCAACACCGCCCCGTGTTGCGCCGCCAGTGGGTGCAGTGTCCCCACAAAAATTCGCCGATTTAGCAAATCCCAAGTGCCTTGCGGCGCGGTGACTTGGATGTGCGACAGCGCGTAGCGCACGGTGCCGGGCGTGTCGTCGATCAGCACGCGGTTGCGGATACTGAGCAGCTCACCGCTGTCGGTTTGCATTTCATACAGGGCGTCGAGTTCGCGCACGCCGTCGGTGCGGTGGAGCTGGCGGTCGGCACCGCCGCCGAGCACTTGGCCACGCAAATTGGCAAAATCGCCTGCACCCCAAAATACGCCGCCGGTGATGGGGATGAGGTAGCGCTGCCCCAGGGGCGATTGGCCCATGTCGGCCCTGACGCCGATGCGCACCACGGCTTGCCAGGCCAAGCAGGTAGCGGGCAGGGCGACGGCAATAGGTGCGGCCAAGGTGGCGGCGGCTTCAAGGGTGTGGGTCAGCTCGGACATAGCGAATCAGTGTATCGACAATAGCGGCGCGGCGTGCCTGGGCTTGCGCGGGCTCGGCGAGGTCTACGCCAAACACGGCTTGGTAGCTGTTGCGCGCCGAGATATGGTACGAGCACAGGCCGACAAAGTTGATGTACACGTCTATGGCGCGCAGCTCGGGGCGCAGCGTGCCGTCGGCTTGGCCCGCATGTACGATGTGTTCTAGGCCCGCCAAGCCCGCGTGATTGAGCTGCACGATCTCGGGCGAGGCCCGCAGGTAGGGCGCGCCTTGCAGGTTTTCTTGCAGGGTCAGGCGTACAAAATCGGGCTGGGCACAAAAGCTGTCAAAGGCCTGCGCAGCCAAGAGGCCAATGGCTTGCAAGGGCGCTGTGCCATGGGGAATGGCAAACGGCCCGGGCTCGCGCACGGCGCGGTAGGCATACTCGAGCACAGCTTTGTACAAACCTTCTTTGCTACCAAAATGGTAGTAGACCATGCGCTTGCTGGTCTGCGTGCGGGCCACAATGGCATCGACCCGCGCGCCCGCCAAACCAAAGTTGGCAAACTCGCTGAGCGCCACTTTGAGGATGTCGAGCGCGACCGGTTCCATGCGGGGTGACGGCGCAATGCTCACGAGCGCAACAACTTGCCCAAGGCCTCGTACAAGGCGTTGGCCGCCGCCTCACTGGCGGGCGAGATGGCAGTAAAGCTGCAAAAACCGTGGTTCAGGTTGGGCCATTGCATCAGTGCAATGGGCACACCGGCGCGCTCCAATGCTTGTGCATAGGCCAGGTTGTCTTGGTACAAAAAGTCGTGTGCACCCACGCCAATGATGGCCGGCGCTACGCCTGCCAACGAGGGCGTGAGCAAGGGCGAGGCGCGTGGGTCGCGTGCCACACTTTCTGCGTTGTCGCCCAAGTAGAGTTGCTCAGGGCCAGCCCGGCCCGCCAGGTTGGTAGCGGGGTAGACCAAGAGCTGCGCAGCCAGGGCAATGCCTTCATCGCGGCACAGCACGGCACACACGGCCGCTAAGTTGCCTCCGGCGCTGTCGCCACTCACGGCCAAGGGTTGGTTGCTTCCGTCCAGACTGCCCAGGTTTTGCGCGGCCCAGCGCACGGCGGCCATCGCGTCTTCTACGGCCTTGGGAAAGCGGTGCTCGGGGGCTAAGCGGTATTCGACGCTCAGCACCACCACCCCGGCGCGGTTGGCCAAACGAATCGCATGGGCTTCGTGCGAGTCAATGCTGCCCACCATCCAACCGCCGCCATGGAACACCACCACTGTGCCCACGCTCTCGCCCGCTGCAGGAAAGTAGCCGCGAAGCGCTATGGTTGTGCCATCGGTGCTCTTAATTTCATAGCGTTCGATGCGCCCTGTGGTTAGCTTGGGTTTGGGGTAGAGCAGGGCGCGCACATTGTCGGCGCGCTCGCGGCTCACCGGGCCATTGCCACCGTCATACAGGCCGGGGATGCCCGACTCCTTCCAGCGCAATTCCATCTGCGCAATGGCCGGGTCGAGCGGGGTTTTTTCAATCGCTTCGATCATGTTGTGTAGCCTTGGATTTATTGCGCGGGAACCACGTCGATCAGGTCGATCACAAACGACTGCCCAGCCTTGGGCGCTTTGACCGACTTGGACGCAAAGTACACCACGTGGGTCGCCGCCACAGGGGCGAACCAAGCCAGCTCGACCGCACGACCGTAGACCTTTTGCCAACTGGCGTTGGCCTTGTCGGCGGGCAGGCCAGCAGCCTCAGCAACCAGCTTGCTCAGCTCGGCGTCTTCACTGCCGTAGAAGTTCAAATTGCCTTTGGGGTCCAGGGTTTGAAAGCGCGCCAAATTGGGCACGCCAAAGTTGCTGTTGAACACCAAACCCGAGATGGTTTTGGCGCGCATACCGGCCAGCATGGCCCCAAAATTGGCCAACTCGGTGGGCTTGACGTTGATGCCGACTTTCTTCAATTGCCCTGCCAGCGCCTGGGTTTGAAAAACACTCAAGGTGTTATTGACGTAGGCAATTTTTAAATCAAAACCGTCTTTGTAGCCCGCCGCAGCCAGCAGCTGCTTGGCCTTGGCCGGGTTGTAGGTGTAGCGCTCTTCGAGCTTGGGGTCATTGCCACCAAAGCCCTTGCCTTGCAGCTGGGTCAGCGGCTCGCCAAACTGGCCAAACAGGGCGCTGCTCAGCAGCTTGCGGTCGAGCGCGTAGTTTATGGCTTGGCGCACGCGCACGTCTTTCAGCTCGGGTTGCACCTGGCCGTCACGGTCCATCAAAATCAGGCCGCTCCAACCTGCAGGGTTGGAAATAATTTGCACGTCGCTGGGCAGGTTTTTAGAATTTTGGTTGGCGGTGAATGGGTCGCTCACCAAAAACTTCACTTGTCCGGCCTTGACAGCCGAGATGGCCGAGTTTTGGTCTTCAAACACGCTGATAACGACTTTGTCCCACTTGATGCGCGACTTGTCGTAGTAATGTTCGTTGGGCACATAGGTGTAAGACTTGCCCGTGATGGTGGCCGCATTGTCGAGTTTGTAGGGCCCTGCGCCAAAGGTTTTGTTGGCCAATTGTTCGGGTGCGTCCACGCCCTTGGGGCTGATGATGTCGCCCACGTTCCAATACGCGTCAAACAGGTTGAGCAAATTGGGTTGGGGTGCTGAGACGCGAATGCGCACTTTGGTTTTGTCGACCACGTCGATGCTGGTCACGGTGGCCAAGTTGGCGGTAAAGGGCCCGCCTTTTTTAGCGCGCCAGTATTCAATAGATTTTTTAACCGCTTCGGCCGTCACGGGCTCGCCGTCGCTGAACTTGGCGTCTTGCCGAATAGTGAACATGGCCTCTTTGCTGTCAGCCGAGAGCGACCAGGCGATGGCCAAGCCAGGGGCAAATTTGCCGTCGGCCAAAGTACGAATCAAAGGCTCGTAGGCGGGTGACAAAAACAAACCCGCACGGCCATTGCCGCTCAGGGCCGGGTCCATGCTGAGCGGCGCAATCGGGCCGCCCACGGTGAGCACTTTTGCGCCTTGCGCCAGAGCGGTGGTGCCACTGAGCAAGCCCATGCAGAGCATGGTTGCACCGGCTACCGTGCTGTGCAAGATGCGGCGGCGTGTGGTGATGGTGCTGGTAGAGGTTAAACGAAGGTTTTTCATAAAGTCTCCTGTTGAAATGAAGGGCTGAAAAATATAAAAATCGAAGGGAGTCTAGGGTGGATGGCTGCGCCGCTGATGTGCCGTCGATGCGTCACTCATGGGCCAGCGCTACTGGCGCGTACCAGGGCCTGGCGCGCGCGCCGTTCGCGTTGCAGCAGCGGGTCGGGCACGGGCGCGGCGTCAAGCAGGGCGCGGGTATAGGGGTGCTGCGGATGGCTATGGATTTGTTGGGCGCTGCCTTGCTCGACGATGGCGCCTTGGTATAGCACCATGGTGCGGTGCGACACATGGCGCACAACCGTGAGGTCGTGCGAGATAAACAGCAAAGCCAAGCCCATGCTCTGCTGCAATTCAGACAGAAGGTTGAGCACCTGGGCCTGCACCGACAAATCGAGTGCGCTCACGGGCTCGTCGCAGACCACCAAACGGGGCTTGCCGATGACCGCGCGGGCAATGGCAATGCGTTGGCGTTGCCCGCCCGAGAACTGCCCGGGGTAGCGGGCGGCCGTGTCGGGCGGCATGCCGACGCGGGCCAGCACACCGGCAATGCGCGCTTGCACTTCGCTGCGGCCCAGGGTTTTGTCTTGCAGCAAGGGCTCGGCCAAGGTGTCGCCAATCAAACGGGCTGGGTTGAGCGAACCATAGGGGTCTTGAAAAATCACTTGCAGGTCGCGGGCCAGGGCGCGGCGTTGGCTGCGGCTGGTGTGGGTGATGTCTTGGCCGTCAAAATGCACCGAGCCACTGCTGGCTTGCTGCAAACCCAAGATGACTTTGCCCAAGGTAGATTTGCCCGAACCCGATTCGCCCACCAAACCCAGGGTTTCGCCCGGGTGGATGCAAAGGCTCACCCCTTGGAGTGCATGGAAGCTTTTGCCCCGCGCCAGAGGGTAGCGCACATGCAGGTCGTGTACTTGCAGCAGTGGGGTGCGCAATGGAGCGCTCCATTGCGTGCTCCATTGCGTGCTCATAGGGCCTGTGCGGCTGCGGATTGCAGCATATCGTCCACCGTGGGCAAGCGCTGCCCCGGTGTGCTGTTGTGCGGGTTGGCCGCTACCAGAGCCCGGGTATAGGGGTGTTGCGGACGGTGGTACAGGTCTACTACGTTGGCAGACTCCAGCACCTGGCCGTGGCGCAGCACCATGGCGCGGTCACAAATATCGGCTACCACGCCCCAGTCGTGGGTGACAAACAGCATGGCCATTTGGCGTGATGCGCAGAGCGAGCGCAGCAAGGCCAAGATGTCAGACTGCACCGTCACATCCAGCGCCGTGGTGGGCTCGTCGGCCAGCAAAATGGCAGGCTCACAGGCCAGGGCCCGCGCAATGCCCACCCGTTGCGCCATGCCGCCCGAAATTTGGTGCGGGTAGCGCTGCGCAACATCGTGCGGGTTGGGGATTTTGACCTGCTCCAGCAACGCAATGACTTTGCGCTGAATCTCTTGCACGCTGAACTTGCCTTGCAGTCGCAGCACTTCGGCAAGTTGGTAGCCGATGCTAAAACACGGGTCGAGCGCTGCCATGGGCTCTTGAAAAATCATGCCCAGCACCTTGCCGCGCAGCTGGGCCAAACGCGGCAGGTTGGACAGGTCGATCAACTCACCGCGAATCACCGCCGTGCCCGAGACGATGTGCGTGCCCGGTGGCAAGAGGCCCATCAGGGCCAAGATGCCCATGGTTTTGCCGCTGCCCGACTCGCCCACTATGCCAAGGGTTTCGCCCGCTTGCAGGTTGAGGTTCAAACCCTGCACCAGCAGGCGCTCGCTGGCACCGCTGCCTGTGGCAATGCACACATTGCGTAAAGACAACAGCGCACCTGCAGGAATGTCAGCGGGCATGCTGGCCTGGCGCACGGCCGCACTTTGGCGCTTGCTGGGCCGCGTCCACGACTCGGTGCTGGCGTCACGCAGGCTGTCACCTAAAAAACCAAAGGCCAAGATGCTGATGGCCACCACGCCGCCCGAGGGCACCAGCAGCCATGGAAAGTCGTTCAAGCTGGCAGCGGCTTCAAAGATCATGCCACCCCAGCTGGGCGCGGGCGGAGGCACGCCAAAGTTCAAAAAATTAAGCCCAGTTTGCACAATGATGGTAATGCCCGCAAACAAAGACAATTGCACGATGACCGGGCCCGCAATGCGTGGCAGCACATGGCGCAGCAAAATCGCCGCGTCGCTCAGGCCACTGATGCGCGCCGCCGCGATGTACAGCTCTTCGCGCACCGACAGCGTGGCGCTGCGCACGACGCGCGAGACGCCCGCCGAACCCAAGACGCCAAAGGTCACCATCGACACCAGCATCGACTGGCCAAACACCGCCAGCACGGCAAAGATCACCACAATGCCGGGCATCGACTGCAGCAAGCTCACGTACTGCAGCACGCATTTGTCCCACCAGCCACCAAAATAACCGGCGGTAATGCCCAGGGGCAGACCCAAGAGCGCGCAGACCAGCACGCCTTCGACAATGCCCTCCAGCGTGGGCCGCAGACCAAACAGCAGGCGGCTCCAGACGTCGCGGCCCAAAGCGTCGGTGCCAAGCCAATGCTCGGGTGAAGGCCATAGTTTCAGCGCCAACAGGTCTTGCTCCAGTGGGTCAAAGGGCGCGAGTTGCCCCGCCAACACAGCACCCAACACAATGGCCACGATCCACACCAAGGCCAACAAAGCCAGAGGGCGCTTCAGCACATTTCGCACAAAAGCCATGCGCAATGTGGGCGAAAATGGCGCAAGGGCCGTGGATGCTGCGTTGGCAGCTATGTTTTGTGTAGCGCTCATACAAACCGCAGCTTGGGGTTGAGCCAGCTGTAGCTCAAGTCCACCAGCAAGTTAATCACTACCGTGCTGAGGGTGTAGTACAGGGCCGCGCCCTGCAGCACGGCAATGTCTTTGGTCTGCACCGCCGTGCTGGCCAAGCTGCCAATGCCGGGCAGCACAAAAATGCGTTCGACAAACACGGTGTTGCTGATCACCGTCACCATGACGATGCCAAACACTGTGACAACGGGCAGGGCCGCGTTGCGCAGGCCGTGCTTCCAGACCACGCTGCGCTCGCTCACTCCGCAGGCGCGCAAGGCGCGAATAAAGTCGCGGCCCATCACGTCGTTCATGGCGTCGCGGGTTTGCTTGGCGATATTCGTCACGGCAATAAAGGCCGAGGCCATCACCGGCAAAACCAAGCCCAGGGCCCAAGCCCGGGGGCTTTCGCTGAACATGGTGTAGCCCGTGGCAGGCAACCAGCGCAGGGTGACCGCAAACACCAAAATCAAGAGCAGGGCCACAAAGAACGAGGGGAAGACCATGCCCAGCAAAGAGAAGGCGTCTACCGCCCGCCCGAGCCAGCCGCCGCGCAGCGCGCTCACCACGCCCAGCAGAAGGCCCAGGCTGACGGCCACCACCAGTACACCCAGCATGATAGAAAGGGTCACGC
Source organism: Betaproteobacteria bacterium (assembly GCA_947448675.1). GTDB lineage: Bacteria > Pseudomonadota > Gammaproteobacteria > Burkholderiales > Burkholderiaceae_C > CANFOR01. Next base: position 22,508 of record CANFOR010000001.1, on the reverse strand, counting down.
CCATGCGGTTGTTCAGCAGGGTCACCACCTTTTCTTGGGTGAAGAAAGACACGCCCAAGTCGCACTGCGCGGCGTGCAGCAACCAGTTGCCGTATTGCTGAACCAAGGGCTTGTCCAGGCCCAGATCGGCACGCAAGGCGATGTATTGCTCGCGCGTGCCATCGGCCCCCAACATGGTTTGTGCCAAATCGCCCGGCGCCAAACTGTTGAGGAAAAAGGTCAAAAACGTGACCGCAAACACCAATGGAACGGAGATCAACAGCCGATGCAATAAAACCTTGAGCACGCAGACCTTGTCGTGGCAGTGGAGGGTTGGAAGTGGTGGCTTGGAAAGGTGTGTACCGTTTGGTACACGAAACGTATTTTCAAACCCAAAAGGGCCTGGGGCTATGCGTGATTACCCTTGGCGCGGGTTTGCGCTGCTGATGATCTGTAAGGATCGCAGCATAAAAAAAGAGGAGCACTGGGCTCCTCTTTTTGCGTCACTGCCCGCAAGGGCGTAGTGTCTTTTTACAGGCCTGCAGCCGCACGCAGCGCAGCAGCCTTGTCTGTCCGCTCCCACGTAAATTCAGGCTCTTCACGGCCAAAGTGGCCGTAGGCGGCGGTCTTTTCGTAGATCGGGCGCAGCAGGTCGAGCATTTGGATGATGCCTTTGGGGCGCAGGTCGAAGTGTGCGGTGACCAGGGCGGCGATTTTCTCGTCGCTGATGACGCCGGTGCCTTCGGTGTAGACGGTCACGTTCATGGGCTGGGCCACGCCAATCGCGTAGGCCACCTGGATCTGGCACTGCTTGGCCAGGCCTGCGGCCACAATGTTTTTGGCCACATAGCGCGCGGCGTACGCGGCGCTGCGGTCTACTTTGCTCGGGTCTTTGCCGCTGAAGGCGCCGCCGCCGTGCGGGCAGGCACCACCATAGGTGTCCACAATGATTTTGCGACCCGTTAAACCGCAGTCACCCTGGGGGCCGCCGATGACGAAGCGGCCTGTGGGGTTAATCAAATAGCGGGTGTTTTGCAACCATTCTTTGGGCAGCACCGGTTTGATGATTTCTTCAATGATGGCCTCATTGAACGAAGCCTTCATCTTGGTGGCGGTTTCGCTCTGGCTGGGGTCGTGCTGGGTCGAGAGCACCACGGTGTCGATGCTGTGCGGCTTGCCGTCGACGTAGCGCATGGTCACTTGGCTTTTGGCATCGGGACGCAAAAAAGGCAGGCGGCCGTCTTTGCGCAACTGCGCCTGGCGCTCGACCAAGCGGTGCGCGTAGTAGATGGGCGCGGGCATCAGCTCGGGGGTTTCGTTGCAGGCGTAGCCAAACATCAGGCCTTGGTCGCCCGCGCCAATGTTCAGGTGGTCGTCACTGGCGTGGTCTACGCCTTGGGCAATGTCATTGCTCTGCTTGTCGTAGCAGACCATGACCGCGCAGCCTTTGTAGTCGATGCCGTATTCGGTGTTGTCGTAGCCAATGCGCTTGATGGTGTCGCGCGCCACCTGGATGTAGTCCACATGCGCATTGGTGGTGATCTCACCGGCCAGCACGACCAAGCCGGTGTTGGTCAGGGTTTCAGCAGCCACGCGCGAGCGCGGGTCTTGCTTGAAAATCGCGTCGAGGATCGCATCTGAAATTTGGTCGGCTACCTTGTCGGGGTGGCCTTCAGAAACAGACTCAGAGGTAAATAGAAAATCGTTCGCCATTGCATAAACTCCGTTGGGTTAAAAGGGCGCGTTGCCTTTGCCGGGAGCTTTGGCGAACGCTTTAGCGGTCTTTTTTTTACATCGCCCCGCAAGTTGTTCAGTAACTCGGCGATGGGGCCATTGTAGCTAAATCGGCTGATGGGGTAGCTTGGCGCCAATGGGCGATACTCAGCCGCCTGCCTTGGCTGTGCATTCCTTCGCGTTGTTGTTGCGCACGGGTGGCACCGTTATGGGCCTTATTTTTTCTTCATGCAAATTTTGTTTCGCCTGCTGTCCTACCTGCCTTTGCGCTGCTTGCAAGCCTTGGGCGCGGCCATGGGCTGGCTGATGTGGGGGCTCTCCCCTCGGCTGCGCCAGCGCTTTGCTAGCCATGTGGCGCAGGCGGGCGTGCCCATGCCGCAGGCCCGTGCCGCCATAGCCGCCAGTGGCCGCATGCTGGCTGAGTTGCCGTGGCTGTGGCTGCGCGCGCGCAGCGTGGGTGTGTTGGGCCGTGTGCAATGGCGGGGCCAAGACCTGTTCGACGCAGCCCTGGCCGCGCAAAAAGGCGTGATCTTGGCCCTGCCCCACCTGGGCTGCTGGGAGATGATTGGCCAATGCCTGGCCGAGCAATACGGCACGCCCGCTGCTGGGCAAGCCCGTTCGCTGCATGGCCCCTTACTGGCCCTGTACCGCCCGCCGCGCAAGCCCTGGCTACAGCCCTTGGTGGAGCGCTCGCGCCAGCGCCCCGGCATGCAAACCGTGCCCACCAACGTCATGGGCGTGCGCAGCTTGCTCAAAGCCCTGCGCGCCGGTGGCTACACCGCCATCTTGCCCGACCAAGTGCCGCCGCAAGGCCAGGGCGTGTGGGCCCCGTTTTTTGGCCAACCCGCCTACACCATGACCTTGCTGCCGCGCCTGGCCCAGCAAACCGGCGCGGCGGTGCTTTTGTGCTGGTGCGAGCGCTTGCCTGCGGGCCGCTTTGCTATGCATTTTGAAGCGCTGGGCGCTGCCGAGCAGCAGCTCTTGTGTTCGCCGAGCAGCCCGCCCGAAGACAGCGCCCGCGCCATGAACGCAGCGCTGGAGCGAACGATTTTGCGCTGCCCCGGCCAGTACCTGTGGACTTACAACCGCTACAAACCTCCGCGCCAGGAGCCTTGATACGCAAACCCATGCCCAGACCTTTGCCCCGACCCCCGCACCCTTCCCAGGAGCCTCTATGCCCCAAGCCTTGCCCCACGCACTAGGTAGGCTAGGCAGCCAGCTCGGCGTGGCTTTTATGCGCCTGCTCAGCCCCCTGCCCCTGCCCCTGGTGCGCGGCCTGGGCTGGGCTTTGGGCTGGGTTTTATACGCCCTGGTGGCGCCGCGCCGCAAGGTCGTACACACCAACTTGTTGCTATGCTTTCCAGAGCTGCCCACACAGCAACGGCGGGCCTTGGCGCAGCAATGCTTTGTTTATTTTGCGCAGGCTTGGCTCGACCGCAGTTGGCTCTGGCATGGCAGCGCGGCCCAGGTGGCGCGGCGCTTGCAGTTGCGTGGCGCAGAGGCTTTGCAAACCGCGCAGCCTGTGGTGCTGTTTGCGCCGCATTTTATGGGCCTCGACGCGGGCGGCACAGCGCTCAGCATGCTGCAAGAGCGCACCCTGTGCTCGATCTACACCGACCAAGCCAACAAGGTGATCGACGCGTGGATCTACGCGGGCCGCCAGCGCTTTGGCGCGCCCCAGCTGTATGGCCGCATCGACGGCGTGCGCCCGGTGCTGCGTGGCCTGAAAAACGGCCAAGCCCTCTACCTGTTGCCCGACATGGACTTTGGCCCCGAGGATTCGATCTTCGTGCCCTTCTACGGCCTGCCCACGGCCACCGTGCCCTCGGTCGCGCGCTTTGCCCGCATGAGCGGCGCGCTGGTGCTGCCGGTGGTCACGCGCATGACGCGCAGCGGCTACCAAGTGGACGTGCTACCCGCTTGGGAGAGATTCCCCAGCGGTGACACGCCAGCCGCTATTGAGGCCGACACCGCCCGCATGAACCGCGAGCTGCAAAGCTACATCGCCACCATGCCAGCCCAGTACTACTGGGTACACAAGCGCTTTAAAACGCGGCCTGCGGGTGCGCCTAGCGTGTACTGAAAACACCTGCAAGGCGCACCAGTAGTGCGTAGACAGCTATTAATTTGGTAGCTTGGCTAAAAACTGCGCCAAATAATGAATGACGAGCTGCGGCTGCTCATGCACCACCCAGTGGCTTGCGCCCGCAATGCGGTGCAATTCGAGCTTGGCAATATAGGCGTCGAGCCCGTCGATCAGCGCAGGTGGCAGGGCGATGTCGTCCATCGCCCAGAGCACCAAGGTCGGCAGGTCTACCGTGAGCATCTCGCGTGGCAGGCACACAGCAGCAGCTGGGTCGCCCGCGCGCGGGGGGCGCAGGGGCGAGGCGCGGTAGTAGTTGCAGCCGCCCGTCAAACCCGCACCGGGGGCTGAACCTGCTGTGCCGTTTGGGGGGCCGCGCCACACCGCGCGGTACTGCGCCTTGACGGCCTCGGTGAGCCAGCCGTAGCCCCCTTGGCCGTCGCTGCTGGCACCCATGTTGGTAAAGAACTCAAACAGGCGGCGAAAGTCGTCTTGCGCCAGCAGCGCTTCAGCGTCGGGCCGGATCAAAAAGTTCATGTAGGCACTGGCCGCTTGTTGCTGCGGGCTGGTTTGCAGCTCGCGCAAAAAGGTGCCGGGGTGGGGCGAGTTGATGATAGCCAGGCGCTGCAGCAATTGCGGCATTTGGTTGGCCAGGTTCCAGGCCACCGCGCCGCCCCAGTCGTGCGCCACCAAGCAGGCCAGCGGCTGGCCGGGTGACTCGATGGCGATGAGCGCGGCAATGTCTTGCACCAAAAATTTGGGCCGATACTGGGCCACCTCTGTCGGCGTGCTGGACTGCTCAAAACCGCGCAAATTGGGCGCCACGCAGCGGTAGCCGCCGTGTTCGGGCTTGGCAAAGTGTTCGAGCAGCAAGTCCCAGACAAAAGCGGCCTCGGGGAAGCCGTGCAAAAACAGCAGCACCGGGCGACCCCGCGCACCGGCTGCGTGGCAGCTGAGCGTGATGCCGTGGGGCAGAGGCTGGAGCCAGGTTTCAATCATAGTGCTATATTTTCAGTAGCTGTATACGCTTATTCTACGGGCGTTACAGGCGATTTTTCTTCTGCAGCGGGGCTTGCGGGTGTGGCCAAACCATCAGGGTGCGCCCAAGACCACAGCAGTTGGGCCACTTCGTCAACGCCTTGTTTTTTGAGCGCCGAAAACAGCCGTACCTCGCCGCCACCGGCCTGCAGTTTGGCGATCGACAGCGCCTTGGTGCCCTCAGAGCGGGTGAGCTTGTCGGACTTGGTGAGCACCACCAAAAACTTCATGCCCTGCTCGACGCGCGGGCGAATCACTTCGAGCAAAATTTCGTCTAGCTCGGTCATGCCGTGGCGCGGGTCGCACATCAGCACAATGCCGCGCAGGTTCTCACGCGTGACCAAATAGTTGGCCATCACCTGCTGCCAGCGCAGCTTGTCGGCCTTGGGCACGGCGGCGTAGCCATAGCCGGGCAGGTCGGCAAACACCGCGTCGGTGACGCCCTGTTTGCCCAGGGTAAACAGGTTGATGCTCTGCGTGCGCCCCGGGGTTTTAGAGGCAAAGGCCAAGCGCTTTTGCTGCGTGAGCGTGTTGATGCAGGTGGACTTGCCCGCGTTGGAGCGGCCGACAAAAGCGATCTCAGGCACGCTGAGTGGCGGCAAAAATTGCAGCTGTGGCGCGGTGGTTAAAAACTTGGCCGTGTGCAGCCAACCATTGGCGATGCGGGCTTCAACGGGAGCATTTACAAGGGTGTCAACAGAGGCTTTGACAGCGGGGGAAGAGGTGGTCATGGAGCCCAATTTGCAAGAAAGCCAGGGGTGGGCAAGGGGAAAACCCTCCCATGCCCGGTACAGCATTGTAGAATCAAGGGCTATTTGCACCAAACTGCACCCAACACCGATTTGTCTATGAAGCCGCTTGCCACCCCATTTGTTTCCCTTTGGATCGCTGCCGCCCTGAGCCTGGCCGCTGCCCTGCCTGCTTTTGCCGCCGAAGAGGCGCATGCTGAAAAGCCCGCTGCGGGCGCTACCGAGCACGCCAAACCTGCTGCCAAGGCCGAGGCCCCTAAAGCCGCCAAGCCCGACCTGGCCAAGGGCGAAGCCAGCTTTGGCGCGGTCTGCGCGGCCTGCCACGCCGCTGACGGCAACTCGGGCACACCGGCCAACCCCAAGCTGGCCCAACAGCACCCCGAGTACCTCATCAAGCAATTGCAGGAGTTCAAGTCGGGCAAGCGCAACAACCCCATCATGAAGGGCTTTGCCAGCGCACTGTCAGACGACGACATGCGCAACATTGCCTACTGGGTCACCAGCAAAAAAGCCAAACCCGGTTTTGCCAAAGACAAAGAGCTGGTCGCCACTGGCGAGCGCCTGTACCGCGGTGGCAATGGTGAGCGCCAAATTGCTGCTTGCGCCGGTTGCCACAGCCCCAATGGCGCGGGCATTCCAGCCGCCTTTCCACGCCTGGCGGGCCAGCACGCAGAGTACGTAGCCACCCAGCTGACCGCCTTCCGCGACGGTGTGCGCACCAACAACCCCATCATGAACCAAGTGGCCGTGCGTTTGAACGACCGCGAGATCAAAGCCCTGGCCGACTACATTGCCGGTTTGCACTAAGCTGCGGCCCACAGCCCAGCCCGCTTGAACCAAAAGCTGGGCTGCACACTCCCACACAGCGGGCCTTCTTTGGAAGGCCCGCTTTTTTTGCGCTGACATTTTTCTGCCCCACAATGTAAGAACAGGCGCTGTGGCCCGACTCACAGCAAATAGGAGTTTTTTATGCTGATCCAAACCCGCACCCATGGCTTTGTCCACCCCACTTCGAGCGACATCACGCCCCAAGCCGCTTACCAAAACCGCCGCCAGCTGATGCAGCGCATAGCCGCTGGTGCGGCAGGCACGGGCATGGCCTCGTGGGCCACGCGCGAGGCCTTTGCGCAGACCGCGCGCCCCGGCAAGCTGGCCGCATTGGCAGGTGGCAAATCGGCCGTGGCAGGCGCGATGACGGTCGAGAAAATCACCCCCTACGCCGACGCCACTAGCTACAACAACTTCTACGAGTTCGGCACCGACAAGGCCGACCCCGGCCACAATGCCCACACGCTGAAAACCACACCCTGGACGGTTGAGGTCGAAGGCTTGGTGAAAAAGCCCGCCAAATACACGCTGGAAGACCTGCTCAAGCTCAGCCCGATGGAGGAGCGCATCTACCGCCTGCGCTGCGTCGAGGGCTGGTCCATGGTGCTGCCGTGGGTGGGCTACTCGATGAGCGAACTCATTAAAAAAGTCGAGCCCCTGGGCAGCGCAAAATACGTTGAATTTGTCAGCTTGGCCGACCCCAAGACCATGCCCTTTGTCGGCTCGCGCGTGCTCGACTGGCCCTATGTTGAAGCCCTGCGCCTAGACGAAGCCATGCACCCGTTGGCCCTGCTGGGCTTTGGCATGTATGGCGAGGTGCTGCCCAACCAAAGCGGCGCGCCGGTGCGCATGGTGCTGCCTTGGAAATATGGTTTTAAAAGCGGCAAAAGCATCGTCAAAATCCGCTTCACTGATAAACAGCCCGGCACGGCCTGGAACAAGGCTGCCTCGCAAGAATATGGCTTTTATTCCAACGTCAACCCCGAGGTCGACCATCCGCGCTGGAGCCAAGCCAGCGAGCGCCGCATCGGTGAAGACGGCCTGTTTGCCAAGAAGCGCAAAACGCTCATGTTCAACGGCTACGAAGCCCAGGTCGGCCAGCTCTACGCGGGCATGGACTTGAAGAAAAACTTTTGAGCGCAGGCCTTTTTTAAATTCTGCGCAGTGCCGCTCAACAGTGCTGCGCGAAGGAAACCACCATGAATAAATTATTGCTGCACAAAGCGGCCAAGCCGCTGCTTTTCTTGCTCTGCCTGCTGCCCATCCTGTGGCTGGTGCTGCGCGTGGCCACCGGCAACGCCGGTGCCAACCCACAAGAGTATGTGATTCGCGCCACCGGCGACTGGACGCTGCGCTTTGTCTGCATCGTGCTCGCCGTGACGCCCCTGCGCACCCTGGCCAACTGGCCGGGCCTGGCGCGCATGCGCCGCATGCTCGGCCTCTACGTGTACTTTTATGTGGTGCTGCACCTGCTGAGCTACAGCTGGTTCGACATGGGCCTAGACGTAGCCGACATTGCCAAAGACATTGCCAAACGCCCGTTTATCTTGGTGGGTTTTGCCGCCTTCGTGCTGCTCACGCCCCTGGCTGCAACGTCTTTCAACAAGGCCATCAAATTCATGGGCGCCAAGCGCTGGCAAGCCCTGCACAAAGCCGTCTACGCCATCGCAGGCCTGGGCATCTTGCACTTTTTCTGGATGCGCGCAGGCAAAAATAATTTTGCAGAAGTCTTTGTTTACGCGGCGATTATTGCAGTTTTGCTTGGCTGGCGGGTGCGTGAATACCTGCGCAAAAAGCGCTTGGTGGTGGGTAAGATGGCGAGTGTGCAGCTACAAAAATAATAGCTGTATGCGCACTTCCAGTGCGCTTCTCAGCCATTTTCCTCTCTAGCGCCAAACGCTAAAAAATTTCGTTTTGCATTTGCTCGGCAGCCGTTTCACGTCTGCGGATCAGGGTGGCGGTGTCGCCATCGACCATGACTTCTGCGGCGCGGCCACGGGTGTTGTAGTTGCTGGCCATGCTCATGCAGTAGGCTCCGGCGGAGAGCACGGCGAGCAATTCGCCTTGTTGCACGGCCAGGCTGCGTTCGCGGCCGATCCAGTCGCCGCTTTCGCACACGGGGCCAACCACGTCGTAGGTGCTGCGGGGCTTGCTGTTCAAGGCCAATGGGACGATCTGGTGAAAGGCCTGGTACATGGCGGGGCGGGGCAGGTCGTTCATGGCGGCGTCGATGATGCAAAAGTTTTTTTGCTCGCCGGGTTTGAGGTACAGCACTTCGCTCACGCACACGCCGGCGTTGCCCACCAAGGAGCGGCCGGGCTCGATCATCAGCTTGCGCTGGCCGTAGCCGCGCGCGTCGAGCTTGGCCAAGAGCGCGGCCCACAGCGCGTCGGCAGCGGGGGGCACAGCGTCTTCGTAGTGGATGCCCAGACCGCCGCCAAAGTCGATGTGCTCGATGGCAATGCCTGCGGCTTCGATGGCGGCTACGAGGTCGAGCACTTTGTCCATAGCGTCTAAGTAGGGCGTGGCTTCGGTAATTTGCGAACCAATGTGGCAGTCGATGCCCACCACTTTCAAGCCCGGCAGGCTGGCGGCGCGCTGGTAGGTCGCCAGGGTGCGCTCTTGCGCCACGCCAAATTTATTGCCCTTGAGGCCAGTGGAAATATAGGGGTGGGTTTTGGGGTCTACGTTGGGGTTGACGCGGATGCTCACCCGCGCGCTTTTGCCCGCCGCCACGGCCACGCTGCTGAGTACTTCAAGCTCGGCCTCGCTCTCGACGTTGAAGCAGCCAATGCCAACTTCGAGCGCGCGGCGCATCTCGGCGCGGGTTTTGCCCACGCCCGAGAAAATGATTTTGGCGGGCACACCGCCCGCGGCCAATACCCGTTCGAGCTCGCCACCCGAGACGATGTCAAAACCGCAACCGGCCTGTGCAAACACGCGCAAGACGGCCAGGTTGGAGTTGGCCTTCATGGCGTAGCAAATTTGCGCGGTGCGGCCTGCAAAGCCTCGTTGGTAGGCGGCCAATGCACTGAGCATGGCGGCTTTGGAATACACAAAGAGCGGCGTACCATACTCTTGCGCCAGCATCTGCAGGCTGCAGCCTTCGACCTGCAATTGGCCTGCATGGTAGGCAATGAAGGGTTGGCCGGGCTGGGCACTGGTGGCTGGGGTGCTGTGGTGGGTCATGGGTTGGGGCTGGTAGCAGAAGAGGCTGTAGGCAAAGGTGCTGAGGCTGCCCGCGCAGGCCGCATGCTTTGCGACAAGCTGGCACGGCCTACGGCCAGTGGATCGGTGGGCAAAAACAGCGTACCTTTTTGCCCACAAGCACACAGCAGCAGTGCAGCCGCAGCGCACAATAGAATGGGTTTAAAGATCAGCATCATGGGAATTGTAATGACCGACTCCGAATTTTTAGACCATGCCGAGCGTTTGCTCGCTGCCATTGAGGCCAATTGCGACCGCATCAACGACGCTAGCGACGCCGACATCGACAACCAGCGCGTGGGTGGCATGGTCACGCTCGTTTTCGGCAACGGCAGCCAGATCATTGTGAACCTGCAAAAGCCGCTGCACGAGGTCTGGATGGCCGCCAAGTCGGGTGGCTATCACTATAAATTTGATAGCAATCAGTGGTTAAACAGCAAGGGCGGCGGCGAGTTTTTTGAAAACCTGTCGCGCTATGCCAGCCAGCAAGCGAACCTGCCCTTGTTGTTTAGCGCTTGATTGCGCGCAGGCCTATGCGCTAGTGCTGTGGGCGCGCGCAGCAGGCTTGCGCAGCCGCTAGTTTTTGAACAGGTCGATGATTTTTTTCTTCTCGTCGGCTGGCGGCAATGTTTGCACGGCCGCTGCAGGCGCGGTGCCCGCAGCTGGTGCTGCGCTGCCGGCCTCGCCCGAAGGCGCAGGCAGCTTGTCTTCAAGTCCCAAGCTGCTCACGCCCGCGCCCTTGGCGTACTCGTCGTAGTACCACTCGCCACCCAAGTTGAGCACACCCTCGGGAACGGGCACTTCGGCCGCGGCTACGCCCTTGAGCGCGGTTTCCATAAAGTTGATCCACACCGGCAGGCTGAGGCCACCGCCGGTTTCTTTGTCGCCCAGGGTGCGCGGCGTGTCATAGCCGATCCACACAATGGCCGCTAGGCTGGGCTGGTAGCCCGCAAACCAGGTGTCGATGGAGTCGTTGGTGGTGCCAGTTTTGCCGTAAATGTCGGTGCGCTTGAGCGTGGCCTGGGCTTTGGCGGCCGTGCCCACGCGGGCTACCTCTTGCAGCAAGCGGCTCATCATAAATGCGTTGCGCGCGTCCACTGCGCGTACCGAATCGTTTAAGGCCGGGGGTTTGGTCTCGGTGAGTACCTTGCCTTTTTGGTCGGTAATGCGGGTGACCAAGAGCGGGTTCAAGCGGTAGCCGCCATTGGCAAACACCGCATAGCCCGAGGCCATTTGTAAGGGCGTAACCGAGCCTGCGCCCAGGGCCATGGTGAGGTAGGCGGGGTGTTTGTCCGCTTCAAAACCAAAGCGCGTGATCCAGTCTTGCGCGTAGCCTGCGCCGATGGACTGCAGGATGCGAATCGACACCATGTTTTTGGATTTGTCGAGGGCAGTGTGCAGTGGCATTGGGCCTTCAAATTTGCCGTCGTAGTTTTTCGGCTCCCAAGGTTGGCCACCAGTCACACCCGCGTCAAAAAACAAAGGCGCGTCGTTGACCACGGTAGCCGGGCCAAAGCCCTTTTCTAGCGCTGCCGAATAAATGAAGGGCTTGAAGCTCGAGCCCGGTTGGCGCCAGGCCTGCGTCACATGGTTGAACTTGTTTTTCTCGTAGTCAAAACCACCCACCAAGGCGCGAATGCCGCCGGTGCGCGGGTCTACCGCGACAAAAGCGCCTTCGACCTCGGGCAGTTGGGTGATCTCCCAGGTATTTTTGGGCGTTTTGACGACGCGGATCACCGCACCACGGCGGATTTTGATGTTCGGTGCGGCTTTGTCTGACAGGCCTGACTGCGCCGGGCGCAGGCCTTCACCAGTGATTTCGATGGCTTCGCTGTTTTGCCGAATCGCGCTGATTTTTTTGGCATTGGCGTCGAGCACCACGGCCGACATGATGTCACCGTTGTCAGGGTGTTCAAGCAGGGCGTCGTCTATCGCGTCGTCGGCCTCGGCGCTGTCGGTCGGTAGGTCGATGAACTTTTCAGGGCCACGGTAGACTTGGCGGCGCTCGTAGTCCATGATGCCGCGGCGCAGCGCGCGGTAGGCGGCGGCTTGGTCACTCGAGCGCAGGGTGGTGTAGACGTTGAGCCCGCGCGTGTAGGCCTCGTCGCCGTATTGGGCAAACACCATTTGGCGCACCATCTCGGCCACATACTCGGCGTGGATGCGCGAAGCATCCGACTCGGTTTTGATTTTCAGCTCTTCTTGCTTGGCCACTGCGGCTTGCTCAGCAGTGATAAAGCCGTTTTCCACCATGCGGTCGATGATGTGCAGTTGGCGCGCACGTGCTTTCTTGGGGTTGCTGATTGGGTTGTAGGCCGAGGGCGCTTTGGGCAGGCCCGCGAGCATGGCGGCTTCGGCGATGCTCACATTTTTGAGTGGTTTGCCGAAATATGTCTCTGCAGCAGCAGCAAAGCCGTAGGCACGGTTGCCCAGAAAAATTTGGTTCATGTAGATTTCAAGGATCTGGTCTTTGCTGAGCAAATGTTCCAGCTTGAAGGTCAGCAAAATTTCATAAATTTTGCGTGAATAGCTTTTCTCGGCCGACAGGTAGACGTTACGCGCCACCTGCATGGTGATGGTAGACGCGCCCTGGCTTTTGAAGTGGCCCATATTGGCCACCGCTGCCCGCAGCACACCCTTGTAATCCACCCCACCGTGCGAGAAGAAGCGAGCGTCTTCAATCGCCAGCACAGCGTCTTTCATGACCTGGGGAATGTCTTTGATCGCCGTGAGGCTGCGCTTTTCTTCGCCAAACTCGCCGATCAAGGCGCCATCGGCGGCAAAGACGCGCAGCGGCAGTTTGGGGCGGTAGTCGCGCAGCTCGGAAATGTCGGGCAGATTGGGGTAGGCCAAGGCCATGGTCAGGCCCACGGCCAGCGCCACCAGCAGCACAGCAGCAGCGCCAAGCCCCAAGAGCCACAAGGCGATGCGCAGCAGCAGTGGGGCGGCTTTGGCAGGCTTGTCAGCGGGGAGACCCATGGGGGTGGTAGGGGTGGATGCGGAGGGATTAGTAGGTTCTGGCGGCATGGGGGCAATCGTAAACGCCCAGGTCAACGGCGCCTGGCCATTATAAAAATTCGAGCCTGCAACGGGCGCAAAGCGCAGGCAAACTCCGCCGAAATGCGCATTTTCTGCCTACTTTGATGATGGCATACTAGCGTTATGAGTAGCGTTCGTAGGCTTTTGGCAACGTTGCGCAGCCGCTGAAGTTGGAAAAACCTTTGCAGCAACAGCAACTTACTGATAGGATTGAACCAACTTCTTTAAGTTCCATCGGCTCTGCGGTGCGCCTCAGGACTGTCTTTTTTAGGGGACCTCTTTGATCTCTTTGGGATCGCTTTTTAGTCGGCAACCGGCCGCCCTGTTGGGCGTGGACATTAGCTCGTCCAGCGTTAAGTTGGTGGAACTCAGCCACAGCAAATCTGGCGCTTGGGTGCTGGAGCGTTGCGCCATTGAGCCCCTAGAGAGGGGATGGATCACCGACGGCAATGTAGAAAAGTTCGACGAAGTGGCCGAAGCTATTCGACGAGTGGTCAAAAAAAGTGGCACACGCACGAAGAACGTAGCCATGGCCTTGCCTGCATCTGCGGTCATTACCAAAAAGATTATTTTGCCTGGCGGCATGACGGAGCAAGAGCTTGAAATTCAAGTCGAAGCCGAAGCCAATCAATACATTCCCTTCTCGCTGGACGAAGTGAGCCTAGATTTTTGCGTGGTGGGCCCCAGCGCAGCCTCGGTTGGCGATGTGGAGGTGTTGATTGCTGCTTCGCGCCGCGAGAAAGTGCAAGACCGCCAAGGTTTGGCAGAAGCAGCGGGGCTCAAGCCCATGGTCATTGATGTGGAGTCTTATGCCTCGCGCTTGGCCACTGGGCGCTTGATCGAAAACCTGCCCAATAAAGGCAAAGATACCATCGTTGCATTGTTCGAGGTGGGCGCATTGACCACCAGCATGCAGGTAATTCGCAATGACGAAGTACTGTATGACCGGGACCAAGCTTTTGGCGGTGCGCAATTGACGCAACTGATCGTGCGCCAGTATGGGTTTTCACCGGAAGAAGCCGAAACCAAAAAGCGCAATGCGGATATGCCTGAAGACTATGACTCCAGTGTATTGCGCCCATTTGTCGAGAGCATGGCCCAAGAGATCGCCCGCGCTCTGCAATTCTTTTTTACCAGTACACCGCACAACAAAGTCGATTACGTCATGCTCGCAGGGGGCTCTGCCGCTTTGCCCGGTTTGACCGATGCGGTGACTGGGCAAACATCTTTTGCCTGTTCTCTTATCAATCCCTTTGAAGGCATGGAGATGGGTGGCAATGTGCGCGAAAATAAAATGCGCCGCGAAGCCGCCTCGTATTTAACCTCTTGTGGCCTGGCCATGCGGAGGTTCTTGCAGTGATCTTGATTAATCTATTGCCACACCGAGAGGTTGCCCGCAAGCGTAAACGTGAAACCTTTTATGCTACTTTGGGTGCCGCTGCTTTGCTTGGCGGTTTGCTGGCTGGTGGTATTTACACATGGTATCAGGCGCAAATTTCTAGCCAACAGGCAAGGAATGCTTATTTGTTGACGGAGACTAAAAAACTCGAAGCGCAAATTAAAGACATTTCTGGCTTGCAAGACGAAATTGCTGCACTGCGTGCTCGCCAGCAAGCGGTAGAAGATTTGCAATCAGACCGAAATTTGCCGGTGTATCTGTTAGAAGAAATTGCCAAGCAGTTGCCCGATGGTGTCTACATTAACAGCATGAAACAAGAGAATCAAAGCGTTCTGATGGCGGGTGTGGCGCAATCGAACGAGCGGGTTTCAGAGTTGCTGCGCAATTTGGCTAATAACAGCCCTTGGATGACACGACCTGAGTTGGTAGAAATTGTGGCCAGTAATGTGGCGGTGACGGCGCGCGACCAAAGGCGCGTTGCCAATTTCTCGATTCGCGTTGGTTTGCGCAGGGCCAGCGAGGCTTTGAACCCAGCCACGGGAGCCAGCGCTCCCGCTGTAGTGCAACCCGTGGCACCTGCTTCTGCAGCAATGGCGCCTAAAAAAGTTTGAACGGACATATTCCATGGCTACCGTTCCCAAATTGAATGTAAACACTGCCGCGCTGCAGGAAAAACTGCAAGCGCAATTCAAAAATTTAAACCCTAACGATCCGCCCTCGTGGCCAGCGCTACCGCGTTATTTGCTGTGTGTAGCGGTAACTCTGGCCGTGCTGGCGGCACTATGGTTTGTCTGGCTCAGTAACTCTGATGAAGAATTCAAAACTGAGCAAACCAAAGAAGTTGGACTGCGCGAAGACTACAAGAAAAAATTAGCGCAAGCTGTCAATCTCGACGCATTGCGCAAACAGCGCGAGCAAGTGCAGCAGTACGTTACGCAGCTCGAAAAGCAATTGCCCAGTAAAGCCGAAATGGATGCTTTGCTGTCTGACATTAACCAAGCTGGGCTTGGTCGCAGCCTGCTGTTTGAATCTTTTCGTCCGGGTTCTGTGAGTGTGAAAGAGTACTACGCAGAGTTGCCCATTGCTCTGCGCGTTACGGGTCGCTACCACGATATTGGTGCTTTTGCATCTGACATTGCCAATCTGTCGCGCATTGTCACTTTGAACAACCTCTCTATCGGACCTGTAAAAGACGGCACTTTGGCGATGGACGCCACCGCTAAAACCTTCCGCTATCTGGATGCTGATGAAGTGGCCGCACAGCGTAAAGCGGTTCCGGGAGCCAAGAAATGATGCTGCGCACAATTGCCTTATTGGGAGCGATCTTGCTGGCTGCTTTTGCGCTGTCGGCTTGCAATGGCTCCGAGCAAGAGGGTTTGCAGTCTTGGATGACCGAGCAGCGTAACCTCACGAAGCCAAAGATCAGCCCAATTTCAGAGCCTAAAAAATTCGCGCCTAAGGCTTATACCCAAGATGGTTTGGTGGAGCCTTTTAGCAGCCAAAAATTAACCCAAGCTTTAAAGCGAGACTCCAATAATCTCACCACATCCAATGCGGCTTTGGTGGCACCAGAGTTGAATCGCCGCAAAGAGCCGCTAGAGGCATACCCCTTAGACACTATGTCCATGGTTGGCACCATGATGCAAACCAACCAGCCCGTGGCCTTGGTACGCATTGATAGCTTGCTCTACCAGGTCAAACTGGGCAGCTACCTTGGTCTGAACTATGGCCGCATTACCAAAATTACTGAAACCGAAGTTGCTTTGCGTGAAATCGTGCAGGACGCAGCAGGTGAATGGATAGAACGCGTTGCAAGCTTGCAGCTTCAAGAGAGGTCAAAATGAACAAGCATCCACGGCTTAATCGCCAAGTGCTAAGAACCGGTTTTTTGGCGCTGGGCTTTGTGCTCCAGACGGGCTTTGTATATGCCCAAAATGCTATAGAAGCTGTAGCGGCTTCAATTCAAGGTGGGGTCGAAGTAGTGCGCATTGACTTGGCCCAGCCCCTTGCTGCGGTACCAGCTGGCTTTAGCATTCAGTCGCCAGCACGTATTGCCTTAGACTTTCCGGGAATCACCAATAACACCGGCAAATCAACTGTCGACATGAACCAAGGCAACCTCAAGTCTGCCAACGTCGTGCAAGCAGGTGAGCGTACCCGCTTGGTGTTGAACCTCAAGCAAGCTACAGCTTACAAAGCAGAAATCCAAGGCAAGTCATTGTTGATCACACTTGACCCCTTGGCGGTAGCCCAAGCAACAAGCTCGGTAGCGCCTTCGTCGTCGGTGCCTGCAGTTTTTGCAGAAAGTCGCAACCGAGAGACGTTGCCTTTAAAAGACATTGATTTTCGCCGCGGTGCGGAGTCCAGTGGCCGTGTGGTGGTGGATTTGGCCAATAACCAAGTGGGCGTAGACATTCGCCAGCAAGGCCAAAACTTAGTCATCGAGTTTTTACGCACTTCCTTGCCCGAGGGCTTGCGTCGCAAATTAGATGTGTCTGACTTTGGCACGCCGATCCAAACCGTGACCACTTTCCAAGCTGGTGACCGCGTACGCATGGTGGTCGAGCCCAAAGGCCAGTGGGAGCACAGTGCCTACCAAAGCGACAACCAGTTTGTTTTAGAAGTGCGTGCGCAAAAAATCGATGCGTCCAAGCTTACCCAAGGCGCTGGTTATGGCGGTGAAAAACTTTCGCTCAATTTCCAAAACATTGAAGTGCGCTCTTTGCTGCAAGTTATAGCAGACTTCACCAACTTTAACGTCGTGACCTCAGACTCCGTCAGCGGCGCAGTGACTTTGCGCTTGAAGGACGTGCCGTGGGACCAAGCGCTCGACATTATTCTGCAAGCCAAAGGCCTGGGAATGCGCAAGTCTGGCAATGTTCTCTGGATTGCACCAAAAGATGAAATTGCCAGCAAAGAAAAGCTCGAATTAGAGTCGCGCAACGCATTGCAAGGCCTGGAGCCTTTGCGTACCCAGGCCTTCCAGTTGAACTATACAAAGGCAGCAGAAATTGCCGTACAACTCACCAGCAATGGCGTGGGCAGCAGTGTGCAAAACAGTGCGCGTATTCTTTCGCCGCGCGGTAGCGTAATTGCCGAGCCGCGCACCAACCAAATCTTCGTAACTGATATCGCCGCAAAACTAGAGCAAGTGCAAGCCATGCTCGCTAAGTTAGACATTGCAGTGCGCCAAGTACTGATTGAGGCCCGCATTGTGGAGGCCTCTGACACCTTTGGGCGTTCATTGGGTGTGCGCCTAGGCGGCACAGATTTGCGAGGTCAACAAGGCGGCGTGCCCGGTTATTCCTTGGGTGGTAATAACCGTGTGGCCTTTGGAACCAGCTACGGCAACGTGGTGGCAACCAATTCGCAAGGCGGCACGGTAGACACAACGGGTAATTTCGTCAACCTACCCGGCGCTGGGCAAAACGGCTACAACCCGGCTACCATTGCGCTGTCGCTCTTTGGCTCTGCCGCAAACCGCTTTTTGAACTTAGAAATTTCTGCGCTAGAGGCAGACGGCAAAATTAAAGTGGTGTCGAGCCCGCGCATTATTACCGCCGACCAAAGCAAAGCTTTGATCGAGCAGGGTACTGAACTGCCCTACCAGGTGGCTACATCAAGTGGCGCAACCTCCATTGCATTCCGTAAAGCTAATTTGAGCCTTTCCGTAACGCCGCAGATCACGCCCGAAGGCAATATTATTTTAGACCTTGACGTGAACAAAGACACCGTTGGACAAGCTACCGCCGCAGGCTTTGCCATTGACACCAAACACATTAAAACCCAGGTGCTGGTCGAGAACGGTGGTACCGTGGTTATAGGCGGCATATACACCCAGAACGAAACCGACTCTGAAACTCGCGTCCCCTTGTTGGGCGATATTCCTGTATTAGGTAACCTGTTTAAGTCGCGCTCTAAAACTGCTGCTAAAACCGAAACCTTGGTTTTCATCACCCCCAAAATGGTGTCTGATCGTGCCGCTGCACGTTAACGCTGCGTTAATTTATCTGGCTGTAGGAAGCGGAACATGAAAATCACTCAAATACTTGCCGTGCTCGGTTTTGGCGCTGTTTTGGCAGCCTGTGGTGCCGGTGGCGGTAATGCGGGTACACCAGTTGGGACTACAGGGACTACGACTAGTACGGGTTCTATGACAGGTACGGCGGTCGTTACGCCAGCATCTTCGTCAGTTAGTGATTTCATTTTTCAGCTTGACAAAACATCCATTAATAACAGTGGAACTGACAAATCGACGTTAATCGTTACGACGCTCGATGCTTCCAAAAACGTGGTCGGCGGGGCATCGGTTTCAGTTGCATTGGACACTGACGGTGTGTTCACACCTACTGCGGGCTCGACGACAGACGCAACTGGTAAATACAGTGGTGTTGTGACAACTGGTGGAGTCAAGACCAATCGTGTAATTAATGCTACGGTAACTGTTAACGGTAAAAGCAAAGTTGCATCCATTAACGTCACTGGTTCGCAGTTAACCCTCGTTGCGGTACCTGCTACCCCAACACCCGGGCAGCTCGTAACTGTGAATTTAAGTGCCCAAGACAGCGCCTTGAATGCAATTCAAGCTGCTTTGCTTACACTGGCCGGCACAGCGGGTGCCACGGGCACAGTTACTACAGACTCTGCGGGTAATGCTGTCATTTCTTTTCTGGCACCTAGCGCGCAAGGGTCATACACGGTAATTGCCACTGGTGCCGGTGTGTCGGTAACAAAAGTCATTCAAGTGGCTACTGCGGGTAGCAGCAGCATTCCAGCGGCTGTTGGTGCAGTTAGTTCTGCTTCCCTGAGTTCGCTGCCAACGCAAGTTAGTCCAAACGCGATTGGTGCTACTACCAACCGCGCAAAACTTATTGCTAAATTTTTGACCACCGGAAATATCACCATACCTAACATGCGAGTTCGTTTTGAGATAGTGCCCCCTGCACTGGGCAGTGGCGAGGCTATTTCTACCGGCGATGCAACGGTGTACAGTGATGCGAGTGGTGTTGCAACCGCAGATTACATCGCTGGAACAAGAAGCAGCCCTACAAATGGTGTAACGGTTCGGGTGTGTTATAAGTCTACAGACTTTACTTCAATAGCAGATTGCCCAAACAGCGTTTACGCAAACTTAACCGTTGCAGGTACACCCTTAGGGATTTCAATTTCTGATAATAATAAGCTCGGAGTCGGGCTTGGTGGAATTGGTTACATTAAGCAGTTCTTAATTCAAGTAAACGATGCAGCTGGTAATGCTTCGGTTGGCGCTGTTGTCTCTGCTAGTGTAGATATTACACATTACGGGAAGGGCCTTTTTACTGGCACGCCCTCTTACCAAATAACGGGTGGTATTCCACCGAGTATCATTAATACCTATACGAATACATTTTCTACTACAGCTACTACAGCAGCCGGAAGAATTTGGTGTTTGAATGAAGATGCCAATAGAAATGGTTTCTTGGATTCTGGAGAGGATCTAAACGTCAATGGCAAGCTGGAGCCTAGCAAAGCAGAAATTGTTCTTGCCTATGTGAACGGTAATGTTACAGACAACAATGGCCAACTACTTGTGCAAGTCTTCTATGGACAAAATGTTGGAACATGGCTCGCCTACACGGTGCGTGCTACTACTAGTGTTGCTGGTTCAGAGGGCCTTACAGAGAAAAGCTACATCACAGACATTTTGGCTGCTGATGTAGCTAACGGCTCTTTCTTGACGCCACCTTATGGGACTGGCCGCTGCATTGATCCCAATTAAGTGTCTCTTGCACGTATTTCACTCGTCGGCCTCCCCGGCTCCGGAAAAACTACAGTTGGTCGCCAACTCGCGCGCAGGCTGAATTTGGCTTTTGTCGATTCAGACCCTGCCATTGAGCAGCGCCTGGGTTGCTCGATTCGCGAGTATTTTGAGCGCGAAGGCGAAGAGGCTTTTCGCAATATTGAGCAGCAGCTGATTGACGAGCTCACGCTCTCTCATACGGGGGTTTTGTCTACCGGGGGCGGCGCGGTGCTGAGGCCTTTGAACCGCCAACACCTGCGCGAGCGCGGCCATGTGGTGTATTTGCGCTCCAACCCTGAAGAAGTGTTTCGGCGCTTGCGGCACGACCAAAACCGTCCGCTTTTGCAGGTGAGCAACCCCTTGACCCGCCTGCGCGACTTGTTTGAAGTGCGCGACCCGCTTTACCGCGAAACCGCGCATTTTGTCGTTGAAACGGGCCGCCCTTCAGTGGCCAGTTTGGTCAACCTGATTGTGGCGCAGCTCGAGCTGGCGGGCGTGCCCCTGAACAGCCCGCACTAGGCTCTACACTTGGGGCTATGCAAGCACCCATTTCCCCTTTTCGTACCGTTTCTATAGCCTTGGCAGAGCGAAGCTACGCCATCCGCATTGGCAGTGGCCTGCTGGGCCGCGTTGACACCTGGGCTGGCCTGCCCAAGGCCACCACAGCGGTGGTTGTCACCAACACCACGGTTCAGCCTTTGTACGCCGCGCAGCTGAAAACCGCCATTGCCGGGCGTTTTAGCCGCGTGTTGGAGCTGGCCTTGCCCGATGGAGAGGCGCATAAAGACTGGGCCAACCTGCAGAGCATTTTCGACCTGCTCTTGGCCCAAGGCTGCGACCGCAAAACACTGCTCTTTGCGCTGGGCGGAGGCGTTGTGGGCGACATTGCTGGCTTTGCCGCGGCCTGTTATATGCGCGGTGTGCCCTTTGTGCAAGTGCCCACTACGCTGCTAGCGCAGGTGGACTCATCGGTTGGCGGCAAAACGGCCATTAACCACCCCTTAGGCAAGAACATGGTGGGCGCGTTTTACCAGCCGCTGATGGTAGTGGCCGACTTAGACACCCTGCAAACTTTACCGCCGCGCGAGATGAGTGCAGGCTTGGCCGAAATCATCAAATACGGTCCGATTGTCGACATGGTGTTTTTCGACTGGATCGAGGCCAACTTACCCGCGTTGTTGGCTCGCCAGCCCGAGGCCTTGGCCTATGCGGTGCAGCGCTCGTGCGAGATCAAAGCCCATGTGGTGGGACAAGACGAGCGTGAGTCGGGCTTGCGCGCTATTTTGAATTTTGGCCACACTTTTGGCCACGCCATCGAGGCGGGTTTGGGTTTTGGCGTTTGGTTGCACGGCGAGGCCGTGGGTTGCGGCATGGTCATGGCGGCTGAGCTGTCGCGGCGTTTGGGTTTGGTAGACGCCACTTTTGTGGCGCGGCTCAAGCAGCTCATTTCCCGTGCGGGTTTGCCTGTGGTCGGGCCGTTGCTGGGTGCAGACGAATACCTGCACCATATGCGCGTTGACAAAAAAGCCGAGGGCGGAGAGATGCGTTTTGTGCTGATTAACGCGCCTGGCCAAGCCGTCATGCGCAGCGCACCAGATGCCCTGGTGCGCGAGGTGATAGACGTCTGCTGCCATGCTGGCTAGCTATGCCAGCGACCCAGCCCAGAGCCGGGGGCGCAAATACCCCTTGGCAGACGCCCCAAGCCCCCAAGCGGGCGAGGGCGCTGGTTTAGAGTTTCGGGGTGAATACCAGCGCGACCGCGACCGCATTGTGCATTCCAGCGCTTTTCGGCGCTTGGTGTACAAGACCCAGGTTTTCTTAAACCACGAGGGTGACTTGTTTCGCACCCGCCTGACCCATTCACTAGAGGTGGCGCAATTAGGCCGCTCGATTGCCCGCGCTTTGGCACTGAACGAAGACCTTGTCGAAGCCATCGCCCTGGCCCACGACCTGGGCCACACGCCCTTTGGCCATGCGGGGCAAGACGCCTTGAACGACTGCATGCGCGACTACGGCGGTTTTGAGCACAACCTGCAAAGCCTGCGCGTGGTCGACGCGCTGGAGCTGCGCTATCCCAGCCACCCTGGTTTGAACCTGAGTTTTGAGAGCCGCGAGGGCATTTTGAAGCACTGCGCACGCCGCAATGCCTTGCTATTAGAGCAGGCTGAGCCAGGCGGCCTTGGGCGACGTTTTATAGACGGTACCCAGCCCAGCCTGGAAGCGCAGTTGTGCAATTTGGCGGACGAAATTGCCTACAACGCCCATGACATTGACGACGGTGTACGCTCTGGCCTTCTCAGCCTGGAGCAATTAAAAGAGGTGCCTTTGTTTGAAGGCTACCGCCAACAAGCCCTGCAAGAGTTCCCGCATTTGGCCTTAGAGACACAAGGCAGGCGCGTGCTCTACGAGAGCATTCGCCGCATGCTCAGCAGCATGGTGCACGACGTGATTGCCGCTACCCGCCAGCGCTTAACGCAAGCCGCGCCACAGAATGCAAACGCCGCGCGCCAAGCTGGCGTGCTGGTGGTCTTTAGTGAGCAAATGGGCGCGCAAAGCGCACAGCTCAAGCGTTTCTTGCTACAAAATCTACATCGCCACCCTGACGTCATGCGCAACACCAGCACCGCACAGCAGATGGTGCGAACGCTCTTTGCATGCTACATGCAAGTGCCG